>NZ_JAUBRK010000144.1:0-3659 GCF_036701825.1 Microcoleus sp. MOSTC5
AACTGCTTGCCACATTGTTTGCACTTAAATTTTTGTTTTTTGTTGTGGGTACTGCCATTTTTTACGGTTTGTTGCCCATGGCAGTAGGGACAACAAGGTCGGCGATTTAAGAAATTCAAAAAATCTTCCATAGCCAGTTAATTTACATCAATCTACGAAATTGCTTTTTTTCACAGAATAATATTTGTGAGCAGTTTAATCAATAAGAACAATTAATAGGTTTAATAAGCTTTTCTCAAGCTATGACATCTATTTTTTTAGGTTTTAAATTGAAAATAGCTGGGATTTTAGTTGGCAACTACCAGCCACCACTACATATTTATGACTACCAAAATACGCTTGTTCTGGGCCTCGATATTTCTGATTTTTTCCCAATACTCAACTCTTAATTTTTGTACTCTTTCTGTTCCCGCGAAGGCTACTGTACCATGTTTTTTTTTACGATTGAGTCCTAATTTTTGTTTGGGGCGACACAGAGCCGTCCGACTTACCCATTTTCCAGTCCGTTGCCCTAATAATTCACACAATTCGCTCTTTCGTAGCATCAGGATGGTCAGCTAAAGCATGCTCTCACTGTCGTTTCTGCATCAGTCAAAGGACTGAATGGGGGTTTACCCCTCTGCGCAAGGAAGTAGATTTCCCTGAGTTTGTTGTTGCTTGACCAGTTTTTGAACTAGACTTTTAGTAACGCCAAACCGGGTGGCTACTTTTCTCGCTTGACATCTTTTCTGCCAAGTGTGCTGTCACTATTTTTGAGCCCAGGTCAAGGGAATAGGATTTCCGACGCTTTGACTATCAGATGCTTTTCACCTTAATTCTTAATTATACCTCATAGCATCGGAAAGTGCTGTATTAGTAGAGGAAGGATTCCTCACCATACTAACAGCCTTAAAGCAGAGTAATTGCAGTCGATGCCGGAGCGCCGATCGAACCTGGGCCAAAGCCCAAATTCACCACCCCACCAGTCAAACCAGGAAGATTGTTAATCGTCAGACTAACGCTAGTTTGACCGGGATTAAAGTTCACGGTGCCGGACGCAGGATTCACAGCAAATGGACTAATGTTGTAGTCTACGTTGTTCACAGGTGGATCGCCACCAGGGGCAACAATCAAAAAGTCGATCGAAGCCGAAACCGAAGTATTGCCAGTCCGATTAATCGTAAACTCTCCAGAACCACCATCAATAATAGGATCGGGAGACGAACCGTAAAAGAAGAAAGTCGGAGGCGTCACATTAGAAATCCCTTGATATTCAATTTTCCGCACTAGGTAGTCGGAACCATCGTTTTTGAAGGAGGTGGCGGCGTAGGCAGCGGTGGGGCTATCGTAAGCTTTGGTGGAGAACCGCAGTTCGTCAAAAGTAGCGCCGCCCAGAGAGTTTCCTACTATCTGGAATTTGAAACTGCCATCAGTGCGATCGCCAATGAAAGTCACTCCATTTGAAGACACACCGATCGCTTTTGGAGCTATCGGAGCGTTGAGGCGAGCGATCGTAAAATTGCTGGCCGGTACCAGAACCCCATTATTAAAGATTTGCACGAAAGCAACTTCATTGCCTTGATCGCCCAAACCCGGACTTGTTGTGGGAGTCAATCCACTCAGGTCGATCGTTGTGCTAGTGATGTCTTGGTTATCTGCCCATTTCACCTTCAGCGCCTGAGATTGATTGGTGTTGGGGTTATGGTTGATTTCCGCCCGAATTTTCCTGGCGTCGGTGAACCAACCATCATAAGAGGATGGGACGCCAATACCGCCGGTACTGCCGTAGCTCAACCAGCTTTTAGGGTTTTCGTTGCTTGCTAAGGTGAGGTTGCTGATGACATTCGGGTTAAGGTAGTCAGTTTCCACGCCATCAAAAGCTATCCCAGAAAGTTTGATGCCTTGATTCTGGGCGGCCGAAGGCCATTGTGCGATCAGGTCACTGATGCTGCTGTAATTATTGGTTTGACCCAAAGAACCAGTAAGAGTCGGCGCGGGAGTCGGAGTCGGTGTCGGCGTCGGCGTGACTGTAGGGTTAAATTCATAAGCGCCAATATCAACGATCGCACTTCCGTTATTATCGCCATCTTGAGGGCGACTCACACCGCGCTGATCCGTAGCCGGCGCGCCCGCACCAGTACCCGTATCAATTGCCGGACTTCCTACTAGCAGCGGCAGCACGAAAGCGCCGTTAATATTTTGCAAAGGGCCGAGTAAGGGGTCTGCGATCCTCACATTTGCCGTAACATTACTATCATTAGGATCTCCCACCGTCAGTTTAGCGGGAAATTGAAGATTGTTTCCCCCATCGATTAGCTCCCGTCCAGTGTGCTGCCTAGTTTTAAAAGAGTTACTTGCCGTATTCCTATCAAAAATCGAATTTTTGACAGTAATTGGCGATTTCACAGGATCGTTAAAAGTAGCAATACCTCCCGAAAATTCAGCGGTATTCTTAGCAAAAGTCGAATTGACGATGTTAGTCGAAAATGAATCTCTGTTAGCGACAACCATTCCTCCGCCCTGCTTAGCAGCGCTGTTGCCGGAAAATGTACTGTTGACAATGCTGATATTTCCATCTCCTCCCGACCACAAACCGCCCCCATTATCTTCAGCTTGGTTATTAGCAAAAGTGGAATTTGTTACCGTAAGATCCACATTTCCATGACGAATTGCGCCTCCCGAACCTCCAGTTCCTGCTGCATCCTTAACAGCTTTATTGTTAACAAAAGTGCTATTTTCCAAAACTATCTTATCTTGAAGATAGCCAAATAAAAATCCCGCTCCTCCTTCTCTCGCTCCGATATTGCCATCAAAAACGCTGTTGCGGATAGCAATAGTTCCGGCAACAGGGCCGGGGGTTGCATTCGGCCCCGAAGCATTAGCGCCATCGACGTAAACTGCCCCGCCAACACCTTTATCTGTGCTGTTACCAGTGAATTTAGAGTTTTCGATCGTCATGCTGCCCAACAGGTTATTAACAGCTCCGCCGTAGCTGCCTTTGTTGTTGGTAAATTCGCTATCTCTGATAGTCAGAACACCCCCGCTTTTGGTTGCGATCGCGCCGCCACCGCGTTCGGTATTATCTGCTAGCGAACCGTCATTGCCGCTAAACTTGCTGTTAATGACAGTCGTCGTGCTGCGGAAACCCGTGTAAATGCCGCCACCAAAACCGGCAACATTATTATTGACTTGGCAATTTTCTAAAGTTAAAGTGCTGCTACCTCCTGTTTGAATGCCACCACCGGCGCTAGTTGCCTCATTATTCGGATCGGTTCCAGAAACTTTGCCGTTGGCAACAATCAGGTTTTTTAGAGTAACATTGGTCGAACCTTCTGTGCGGATTACCCGCGAAGTATTGTTGCCGCTGATAGTTAAACCCGCTGCCGCTGCACCGTCAATGGTGATGTTTTTGCCAACGGGAATATCTAGTTGACCGCTGGTGAGGGTAATAGTTTGACCTGCTAAACCTGGAGCGAAGGTAATTGTATCCCCTGCAACAGCGGTGGCGATCGCAGCCCTTAATGAACCGGGACCGCTATCGCTATTGTTGGCTACCACGATCGTAGCTAAATCACCTTGGTAACTTGCCATCGCCTCGGGCCCCAAGGCTAAGGGAGATTCAATTTGGCCAGAAGCAAATTCTAAATTCCAGTCGCCGCCGCTGCCGGTTGTGTTGCTGG
>NZ_JAUBRK010000049.1:0-60201 GCF_036701825.1 Microcoleus sp. MOSTC5
AGCTATAACCTGCAATCTGCTCCACTTAAGGCAAACCCTTGATTATAGCATAAAATTATTTTGCAAGAGGTCTAATGATAGAGCCAAGTCTTTCCCACTTGATATTTATATGTTTTTTTATAAAATCTGGTAACATCTGTTCCACCTGAATTGAAACAGACTTTAATGGTTCTTCTACATATTTTAAAAAATCTTTTTTATGTGCCAGGTAAAAATCTGAGCTTTCATCTGCTGTAGTATAAAATTGTGCCAATAAGTTAAATGTGTTTTCTGAAAAAGGACATTCAGGATGTACAAAAACTTTTTCCATTTTTTCTGTATGTTTAAGGTGACTCAATTGTTGTTCTTAAATTATTGTAGCCGATCGCCCTTCCCGACACCAGATATCTGAGATGCGATCGCACCCCCCATCCTTACCCACATCAATTGCCCTGCCAAACCAGTAACACTGGCAAAACCTCTAACAACAGTTACCGGAAAAGTTAAAACTGTGTCGAAACTATCTAAACGTGCTATATTCAACTCCGTAAACCCTGAACTGCCCTTTCAGGTATTGCAAATTTATAAACGAGTCAACTGAATGCTCTCTACTTTCAAGAAATTAGCTTCAATTGCAATCTTCTTTGTCGCAGTAAAACTTTTAGTTAACTATCCCCCTTTCAGAGAAGCAGAAAATTATATCGCAAATAGAAACCCAGCAAGTGCCACTTTAGACAATGGAACTCTGCACCAAAAATCCAGCAGTCCGCCTCCCGTACCTCGCAAAAAATCACCGGAGCAAAAGTTCGATGTAGTAGTGTATGGCGATGAAGTACCGGGGATATGTGCGGCGATATGGGCTAAGAAAACTTTAGGCGCAAAGGGCAAAGTTGCGATCGTGCGATCGAACTACGGAAGTGATCCTTTGGGCGGCTTACTCACCCGCGGCGGTTTAGCTTACATCGATTTAGATAAAATCTCCGATTGGTATCGTCAACCCTACGCCCAATGTTTTAAGGAATTTTTAGATAAAGCGAATGCGCCCGAATCTTGCTTAGACCCAAAAATGGCAGATCGAGCTCTCAAACAGATGCTTTCAGCAGCCAAAGTCAAAATTATTTCCAACTCAACTCTTACTCCCCGCGTCGTAGATAAAAAAATTGAATATGCCGAAGTAAAAGGCAGCAATCTAATAATTAAAGCCAACTCTTTTATTGACGTAACTCAAGATGCCGAATTCGCCAGAAAAGCAGGGTTATCTTATTATACAGGGTATGAATCTCAAAATATAAAATCCAAAAATGAAACTTTAGCTGTCTCTGTAGTTCCAAGAATTACAGGTATAACGATGTCCGAATTCCGCAGCATAGAAGATGAAATTCTCTACAACAGGCCTTTGGTAAAAAAAATTAAAGACAGCATTATGAAATCTAAAGATCCGGCTAGTACAAAATTCTGGATGAGGAATTTCTGGAGTACGATTTATCAGCCATATACAGACGGCTACGACATCAGAAGCGTAGCTATAGGAGCAGCGTATCACATAGACAGAAATCTGCCGTTTAGCCAAAATAAAGGATTCTTTTTTGATAAAGGCAATGTCTGCGTTTATAACAAAAATGTGCTCTCCTGGAACGGGTTTCTGTTTAAATACCAAGTTGACCAAATCATGAAGATGGAAGCTAACGGCAGAAAACCGACTCCTGAGATGATTAGAGAAATGTCATTTCTCCAATACTGGCTACAAAAGAAATCTGGTAAAGATGTGAGAGTATTTATTCCAGACGAGGTTTATATCAGGCAAACTTTGAACGTTCGCGATGTGGTAGATCCGCTGACGGGGCAGGAGATTATCAAAGGGGGAACTGCACCCGAAAAGTCGATCGGCAGTTTTTCCTACGACTTCGATATGCGGGGCGGAGTCAAGAATTTATCTGCGAGAATTCCGCCGCTACCAGTCTATAATTTCGGCATAGAAAACGCTTTGGCTAGCAAAGTCAAGAATTTAGCCATTGTCGGGCGATCGTCCGGTTATGTCGGTATGGCTGTATCTGTCGGGCGAATTGCGACGGTGAATATTTATCAAGGACAAGGTGTGGGCGTGGCCGCTGGTTTGGCTAGCAAGTTCGGCGTGCCGCTGAATACGATTACTTCGGCTGAAACGAAAAAAACTCTGGAGACTTTAACGGGGAAAACTACGTATTTGTCGGGGAGAGATACGAGTTATGGCGTGGATTATAAGGAAGTGAAATAATTAAAGATATTCAGAGGAATGAACCGCAGAGGGCGCAGAGAGGGGAGGGATAAAAGGGTTTGTTAAGAGAGGATGAGGTGGCAGATTCCTTCTTTTAAAAAGGGGACATTGAAGTTGATGAGAAGCGCTAGATGATAACCAGCCATTTTGAGGTAGGAGATAACTTGAGCCTCATGGATAGGAAGTATAGTTTGGACTGACTTTAATTCAACTACGAGAGTGTTGGCAACCAGCATATCGTATCTGCCTTCCCCAACCACAACACCTTTGTAAATGACATTCACCGTAGGTTGAGGTTCAAAAGGAATTCCCAGGCGCGAGAGTTCTTCACGCAACGAATTCTCATATACCGCTTCCAAAAACCCCGGCCCCAACTCGTTATGAACCTCCATCGCCGCCCCAATCACAGCATAAGTCAACTCTTTCAAATCCCCTCCCAACTCTCTTCCCTCTGCGCCCTCTGCGGTTCAAACATCTTCTCCTCGCTCTCCTGTGGCACAATCTAAATAAGATCAAACTCTCAAGCCACCATGACCGCAAACCTACCCCCGCAATACGACCCCAAAGCCACCGAAACCAAGTGGCAAAAATACTGGGAAGACAATCAAACCTTCAAAGCTGACCCAGAAGCCGGCGGCGAACCTTACTGCGTCGTCATTCCGCCGCCCAACGTGACCGGCAGCCTCCACATGGGACACGCTTTTGAAGAGACGCTGATTGATGTCCTCGTCCGCTATCACCGCATGACTGGACGCAATACGCTGTGGTTGCCGGGAACGGATCATGCTAGCATCGCAGTTCAAACTATTCTCGAAAAGCAACTCAAAGCAGAAGGCAAAACTCGCCACGATTTAGGCCGAGAAAAATTCTTGGAACGGGCCTGGGAGTGGAAAGCTGAATCGGGCAATACTATTACTAATCAATTGCGCAGTTTGGGCGTGTCTGTCGATTGGTCGCGCGAACGCTTTACGATGGATGAAGGCTTATCCGCGGCGGTTTTAGAAGCGTTTGTCCGCCTGTACGATGAGGGGCTGATTTATCGTGGCAATTACCTGGTGAATTGGTGTCCGGCTAGTCAGTCTGCTGTGTCGGATTTGGAGGTAGACCAGCAGGAAGTTGACGGGCATTTGTGGCATTTCCGCTATCCTTTGACGGACGGTTCTGGTTATTTAGAGGTGGCGACGACTCGGCCGGAAACGATGTTGGGCGATACAGGGGTGGCTGTGAATCCACAGGACGATCGCTACAAGCATCTTATCGGTAAAACTGTGACTTTGCCGATCGTGAATCGCGAAATCCCAATCATTGCTGATGAGTTTGTCGATCCGACTTTCGGAACTGGTTGTGTCAAGGTAACTCCCGCCCACGATCCGAATGACTTCGAGATGGGTAAGCGTCACAATTTGCCGTTTATTAACATTATGAATAAGGACGGCACTTTAAACGAAAATGCCGGAGAGTTCCAAGGACAAGACCGATTTGTTGCCAGGAAAAATGTGGTGAAGCGCTTAGAAAGTGACGGGGTTTTGGTTAAAATAGAAGATTATAAGCATACAGTTCCCTACAGCGAACGCGGCAAAGTCCCGGTCGAACCTTTGATATCTACGCAATGGTTTGTGAAGATAGATCCTCTTTCTCAACGTGCTTTAAAAGAATTAGATCAAAATAACTCACCAGTCTTTGTTCCTGAAAGATGGACAAAGGTTTATCGGGATTGGTTGGTGAAGCTGAAGGATTGGTGTATCTCCCGACAATTGTGGTGGGGACACCAAATCCCGGCTTGGTATGCTGTTAGCGAAACCCAAGGAGAAATTACTGACACGACGCCGTTTGTGGTGGCAAAAACTGAAGCTGAAGCTAGGGAAAAAGCAACGGCTAAATTTGGTAATGACGTGCAGTTAGCAAGAGATCCAGATGTATTGGATACTTGGTTTTCGTCTGGGTTGTGGCCTTTCTCAACTCTGGGATGGCCTGACGAAACTAAAGATTTGGAGTTTTACTATCCGACAACGACTTTAGTTACGGGTTTTGATATCATATTTTTCTGGGTTGCTAGAATGACGATGATGGCCGGACATTTTACTGAAAAGATGCCTTTTGATACTGTTTACATTCACGGTTTGGTGTTGGATGAAAACGGTCAAAAAATGTCTAAAAGTAAAAATAACGGTATCGATCCGCTGCTGTTGATTGGCAAGTACGGTACTGATGCTTTGCGCTACACTTTGGTTAAGGAAGTGGTTGGGGCCGGTCAAAATATTCGCATGGAGTACGATCGCAAAACTGATGAATCGAAATCAGTGGAAGCTTCGCGGAATTTCACGAATAAGTTGTGGAATGCGGCCCGGTTTGTGATGATGAACTTGGAGGGACAGACTCCGCAGCAGTTGGGAAGTCCTTCTGTGGAAGCTGGTTTGGAATTGTGCGATCGCTGGATTCTTTCTCGTTATTATCAAGTTGTGCAAGAAAGCCGCAATTGTTTGGAAAATTACGGCTTGGGGGAAGCGGCGAAGGGACTTTATGAGTTTATTTGGGGCGATTTTTGTGACTGGTATATTGAGTTAGTCAAATCTCGCTTGCAGCAGGATGCTGAACCAAATTCTAAGAAAGTGGCACAGCAAACTTTTGCTTTTGTCTTGGAAGGTATTCTGAAACTTCTGCATCCTTTTATGCCGCACATTACTGAGGAAATTTGGCACACTCTGACTCAAACAGGTGACGATGGATGTTTGGCTTTGCAAGCTTATCCTGAAGCGGATATCTCGCTAATTGATGCTGATTTGGAACAGCAGTTTGAGTTGTTGTTCGGTACAATTCGCACAGTTCGCAACTTGCGGGCAGATGCTGATATCAAACCCAGTGTGAAGGTGACGGCGATTTTGCAAAGCGAAAGCGAGAAAGAACGCCAAATCATCTCAGATGGAGGCGTTTACATTCAGGATTTGGCAAAAGTCGAAAATCTGACAGTTACGGCTAGTTTGGATGCAGATTTAGGACAGACAATTGCTGGGGTTGTCGGTACTGTGCAAGTATTGATTCCTCTGGCTGGGGTGGTGGATTTGGAGGCTTTGCGTGCTAAGTTAGAGAAGAAGCTGAGCAAGGTGGAAGCTGAAATTAAGCATACTGCGGCGCGTTTGACTAATCAGAAGTTTGTGGATAAGGCTACTCCTGATGTGGTTCAGGGCGCGAGGGATGCTTTGGCGGAAGCCGAAAAACAAGCGGAGATTTTGCGCGATCGGCTAAAGGTGTTTTAATAGTTGACTGTTGACTTTTGCGGGGGCGGGTTTACGAGATAGTTAGTTTCAGGCAATTATTGTTGGTAAAACCCGCCCCTACGAACTCGCAAATCTTACAAGAAATAACTAATAACCCCTATCTAAGAACCAATAACCAATTACTAATTACCCTCATGTTATATTTAGCCCAAGTACAAAATCAGGAAAATTTAGGCGAGATAAGTCTGCAATTGCTGGCTTGCCAAAATTCTGATGATACTTGGGCTATTATTAGTGAAGAAAGTTTCTTGACATTACAGAAAGATTTTGATCGAAATCAAATTAACTCTGCAACTAATGTTTTAAATCAAGGGATTTTAGTATTAGCAAATGTTGACGAAAATAGCCAGATTTTACATATTCAAGCAGCGACCAACTGGGTGCTACAATTAGTAGATAAATATTTAACAACAGGCTTTACTCCCGATTTTTTGCAGCAAGAAGCCCAGAAAGCAGAAGATTGGCGGCAATCTCTCACTTTGCAGAGTCAAGAATTGTCTCGCCGCTTGATTGAAGTTGAAGCCCGCCGGGAACAAATTCAAAATTTAGAGGCAAAACTCCAGCAGGAAAAGCAATTGTTGGAAAGTTCGATCGATCAATTGAAAATTTCACCCGCTACACCGCCACTTTGACTTATATCGATACACAGCAGGCAGGGACACGGCACTAGCGCGTCCCCACAAATCTAATATGCAATTTGCTGGACATCATATAATTTGTAACTTGACAAATACCCCTTACCCGTTGCCGAATCGCCAGCAATACGGCCCGCGGCTAAAGCACTTTTGACTTCAGCCAAGCGGCGGGGAGACACAGCAGTTTCTGAGAATTGCTAACATAAGCCCGCTTTTGGAAAACATCGTACTGATTGCGTTCGATCGCATTTAAGATCCTGCTGTACAGCATGGTAGCAGCCCAAACTGTCCAGCGGATATCGGGACTCAGCACTTTAATTCCGGGTTCGGCGCTGGCGTATAATTTGCGAGCTCGCTGAATTTGAAACCGCATCAATTCCCGCCAGCGGTTGTCAATGACACCGTTGAATAAATCTTCTTCGGTGTAGTTAAACAAGGCTAAGTCTTCTAAGGGAATGTAAATGCGGCCGCGGCGGGCGTCTTCTCCGACATCGCGCAGAATATTAGTCAACTGCTTGGCAATACCGAGGGAGATGGCTTCTTCTTTGGGAATTCTATTCCCCCAGTGCCAATTCCAATTAGCAGCGGACTTCGATTCGTCTACACCCATGACAGACATCGACATCAGCCCTACAGTACCCGCTACTCGATAACAGTAAAGATTGAGCTCTTCAAAAGTTTCGTAGCGGCTGCGGTACAAATCCATTTGCTGGCCCGCAATCATCTCCCGAAACGGCTGAATGTCGATCGGGAAACGAGACAGCGTATCCACCAAAGCTACGTCGTAGTCGTCGTGAGGATGGCCGGCAAACACAGATTCTAGGCGTTTTTCCCACAGATTGAGGGTTTCAGGGGTCGTTGCATCAGAACCCGGCCCGTCTACGAGTTCGTCGGTGCGGCGGCACCAGACGTAAATCGCCCAAATTGCCCGACGCTTCGCTTCGGGCATGAGTTGAGTGCCTAAATAAAAATTTTTGGCATAACTCGCCGTAACTTGGCGGCACAGTTCGTAAGAGTCATCCACAGAAGCCAGAGTTCTCATGCACTGGAGTTTTGACAGTTGCAGCATCCGAGAATAAGAAATTTAAAGATTAGAACTGACATTCCCCCGTTTAGAAAACGGGAGATTCTTTTACGTTTTTATGAAAAATTCTTAATTTTTCATTTGTTATTGGCCGTCGAAATAGCCTGCGCTGTCAGCTTACCAGAAAGCACGGCACCTTCCATACTCGCAAGATAACGCTGCATTGTATAATCCCCCGTTAGATAGAAATTGCTAATGGGAGTTGTTTGTGTGGGACGGCACTGCTGGCGTCCGGGAGTGGCTTTGTAAACGGAACGTGGGGTTTTGACTACGTGATATTTGAGCAGTTTGGCTGGTTCTGGGATTTGATCGGGAAAGAGTTTTTCTAACTCGACCATTGTGGCTGCGACGATATCTTCGTCAGATTTGCCTATCCAGTCTTTGGCCGGTGCTAAAACCAGTTCCAGCATTGATTTGTCTGGGTTGGCATATTCGCGGCAGGTGTTGCTCATGTCGGCGTAGACGCTCAGCAGGGGCGATCGCGAGAACAGCAAATGGTCGATTTCAGTTAGCTTGCGATCGAACCACAAGTGTACATTAATGACGGGTACTCCCTCCAAGCCTTCGAGCTGTTTGAAATAATCCATTTCGCCCCAAGGTTTCGGCATCATCAGCTTCAGCGGGTCAACCGGCATCGCAGAAACGTAAATATCGGCCGTCAGAATTTCTGACTCTGCCCCTTTGACGCCCCGAATGTGGAAGCCGCGCACCGTGTTGTCATCGTTGAGCAAAAACTCTTTGATGGGTGCATTCAGCCGTACTTCGCCACCGCGCTCAGTTATGTAGTCTACCATCGGCTGACACAACCTCTCTGTGGGGGAACCGTCTAAAAAGGCCATTTTCGAGCCGTTTTTCTCTTGCAGGAAGCGGTTGAGGGCTGTCAGCAGTATGGTTGCAGATATTTCGTGGGGGTCGATGAAGTTGAGCGCCTTGGACATGGCGATGAATACTTCTTTTTCGACTCTGGGGGGGACGTTTTGCTTTTTGAGCCAGTCGGAAAACGAGTATTTGTCCATTTCTTCGACATAGTTTTGACCCTGAAGCATGGCTGGAATCAAACCTATACCGAAGCGGATTTTTTCGGGCCAGGTGAGCATATCGTTGTTGCCCAGGATGGCTGCGACGCCGTTGAAGGGGGCCGGAAGATCGGGAAAGTCAAACCGCGAATAAGTTCCGGGGTTGTTTGGCTGATTGAAAATCATGCTGTGCTGTTTCCATTGCAGCCTGTCTTCGATGTCGAGTTCTTTGAAGAGTTGGAGCATATTTGGGTATGCACCGAAGAAGATGTGAAGGCCGGTTTCGTACCAGTCGCCGTCTGCATCTTTCCAGGCGGCGACTTTGCCGCCGAGTACGTCCCGACTTTCTAGGAGGATGGGGGTGTGGCCCGCGTCGGTAAGATATTTTGCGCAGGAAAGTCCTGCTAAGCCTGCTCCGGCGATCGCAACTCGCATTTGATACTACTTGGCCTCTGTGTTCGCTTCGGTTTAATTATACTTTACAACTCGTTACATTTTTTGGGAACTGGGGCTGGTGGATGTGAGGAGTGCGGGGATGCTCTGAGTTATTTTTGGCGTAGCTGAGTTATGGCATTGCCATATTTGCCATACGTGCTATAATCTGGTTATCATCCACATAGAGGTAAAAATTATGGGCAGTTTAGTCAGAGACGAGACGTTAGTACACGAAGCTAAAATTGTCTGGCTTGTAGAAGAGGAAGAGATCAGTAAAATGCCTTGGGTGCGAGAGAGCGAAGTAGATTTTTGTAGCAGAAAAGGGGTCTCTAAAGAACGTCTTTCAGAGCTTCAGCAAGAAGGTCAAAGGCTGTTGGGATCTGCAGAATTAAAAGATGGTGCTCCCCCTACTTTTACTGAAGGAAATCACGAGTATTTTAACAGACGGATTTTCACAATTAGAGAAAAAGACTTTGAAGTTTACAAAGTAAATCACCCACTAGAAGCAGTAGAACCATTAAGTGTAGAACCCAAACTCAAGGGTCTACCTCCGAGTAAAAAATCTCAAATAGCTGTTAGAGTTCCTCCTAGTCTTTTTAGCAAGCTCAAAAGATATGTTCAGCAAACGGGCATATCTCAAACTGATGTCATAGTTAGCGCCCTAGCTAAACACCTAGATTCTGTCGAAGGTGTACCCATGATTCAGAGGATACTAGAACTGGAAAAGAGAGTTGATGCGTTGGAAAGCAAGAGTTAATAGAGGCAGTAATTAGGTCAACAATCCATTTGTAAGGTGGCCGTTGCCACCTTACTACACAATCTGTATAGACTTTAAACTTAGTGTAAAACGATGGTACAAACAATTCAAGCTAGAAATGTCGCACTGAATGATTTGGAAACCCACTTCAAAATTGAGTGGGTTGAGGATGACCAATTTTTTCGCGAGTGGCAAGATGATTTGCCAGAAATCAGTGATTATGAAAAACAACGATTAGACAGAGTGAAAGCAAGTTACAGGAATTTGCTCAAACATCCGCCGCTGCTCGAAAATACAGTCAAAATGGTGGTGCTGTCTCCGTTTTTGGATTTAGCTGATTTTTATCTTGCTCCTTTTCATGTTACTTCAGAAAAATCTGTAGAAATTGTTGACGAAGATGAGGGAGTGATTGTGAGGGGACAGTTGGATGTTTTGGCTTTATTTCAGGAGTTGTGGGTAGTAGTTATTGAATCTAAGAAAGCTGCGTTTTCTTGGGAAATAGGCATACCGCAGTTACTAGCTTATATGTTAGCTAATCTGAGTGCCGATCGACATACTTACGGACTGTTAGTCAATGGCTCTAGTTTTTTATTTGTCAAATTAGTTAAGCGGGAAACACCACAGTATGCTTTTTCTCGCTGGTTTTCTATGTTCAATCCGGGAAACGATTTGTACAGCGTGCTGAGTATTTTGAAGCGCCTTGGTGAGTTGAATGTTGGCAATACAGTTTAGAAAGCGATCGCACTCTTCTGTGAGGGCGATCGCTCAGAGACGCGGTTGTACTTCGTTTAAATAAAAAATCAACAATGAACTAATTAGAATCCCCAGTCTTATTTAGACAATTGTTCGCAGTGCCGCTAGCCCCCCAAGGTGTAGTGGGTAAAAATAATAGAAAAATCTTTTTTCGAGAGCCGTTGGTTTTTGGTCTTTAGAGGTATCGTAGAATGCCAGAACTAGCGGTGTCAATATAGCGAAAATTTGAATCCAGCTTTTGCAACTAATTGTATATCCGATATTTGCTATAGTCCAGCCGAACCACCAAAGGCGATCGCCTCCTCCTTTCCACCTAATCATCAATAGCGGGCAAGCCACTGCATACCAGCCGTAACTCACTCCTAAAATTTGAGCAGTTACTAGACCTGTGCTTAAAACTGCAATTTTGCGATCGAAGCGTCGGATGTAGCTCAAAGTTAGTGCTGCTGCGGCAAAGCTAAACATGATGTTTAACTTTAAATTGCCAAAAAGTAACATATGAGGTATTTGAGAAAGTACCCCAAATAATAGCAGTCGAGTAATTAGAGGATTTTTGTCTCCCGGTCGTTTCCAATTTTGAGCAAACACCCAACTAAACAACGGAAAACTGAGGCGACCGATGATACGCATGGGTTCTGCTTCAAGCATTAATCCGATGTGGTCTATTAGCATTAGAGCGGCAGCTAACCATTTAATTTTATTTTGATTCATACAATTAATTATCTAATTATGTTATTAAAAGTTCGTTGGTTGTACTAATTCAATATTCTTGTGATTTTTTGACACAATATATTTACAAACTTTCGATTTTTCAGTATGTCTGATATGCTATAGAGTGCCGTTATTGAAATTTTGTTTAATGTCAATAGTTCGTATTTTATCTATTTTTTATGAAAACAGTATTTGTTTTTATTAAAATTTTCAGTAGAATTAAATCGAGTTTACTCACAATCAATCGTTAAAGCAACGCCTAAATTAAATATAACAAGTTCTCTTTAATTTAGGTGTATTAAAAAAGATACGTAAAAACACTGTTGTGTACTCCTTAAGGTAGATTTACCTTAAATTTATTGATTCGGCTCAAATAATAATTGAGTTAATTTTACTGACATCGATCGCGACTACTACACCGACGATGCCTCCGCAGCCTTCGGTGACGGCTTCATCCAGAATTACTACAGTGAAGAGGGAACAGGCGCTGGTGGTAATTTTTGGCTCGGTACAGGTGCGGTAGAGGGAATAGGAACTGGCGGTAAACTTTGGTGCGGTACGGGTAAGGAAGTTGGTTGGGGTTGCGGTTGAGGCAGACCGGGAACACGGATATATCTCCAATTACCAGTAAACAATAGGTACATAACACCCGCAACCACGACACCGCTAACCACAGCAGCAGTAATCTTCCAAACACTGTAGGGACGCTCACCTTGAACTTCAGCGGTGCGAGCATTAACCATTACTTGATATCGCTGGTTTTGATAGCGATAGGCACACAACCACACAGGTAACAAAATATGTTTAAAAGTGATAGCATTGTAATCAGTGGAAATGCTGTGAACCCGCTGCTCGTCGCCACCAATATTCCTGCAAACATCGAAGTGAATAGTACCGGCCATGACATTTTTAGCCGATTCAAATCCTTGAGTGAGAGAAACTTGCGTTCGCTGCGCTTCAAACCCAGGTAAATAAGATGAATTGTAAGCGCGCAGCGACTCTTTGAGATGCCAAGGTTCTAACGCATCCAGACGGCGGCGATCGACAGAAGTTGTGGCCGGAATCAGAATATCGTCAAAAGAGCGATCGACTCTGCCAGAAGCAGGCCACCACCTGGTATGTTGGACTTCGCGAGTTTTAGTTTCAGTTTCGCCCTGCGAGTTTGTTTCCGTATAAGTTTCAGTCACGTAGTAGTGTTCTCCGCGAGAACCCTGATAGTAACTAACGGTATAAGTGTCGTAAGTCCAAAACGGCAAATAAACCCCTTGAATTTTCTCTTGTTGCGCTAGGGATTTCAAAGCAGAAGGAGCAAACCAGCGGTTGCTTAGCCACTTCTGAATGCTTTCTCTGGCTTGTTTATCAGTAACTTCAAAAGGAACAATTCCCTCTGGATGCACACTCGGGCTAGCTTTTTCAGGTTGCGTCACAATTGGAGAAGCGCAAAATGGGCATTGGCCCGCTACTTTCGGCGGTTCAAAAGTAACACTTGCTCCGCAATCATTGCATTTTACTTCAAGGGCTGTTGTTGATAAAGTTGTCAGCGTTGTTTCGTCGAATTGTAGATATTGTTCGTAAGAATTTTCCTTTACCTCTTCAGCAGTTTGGGGAATTGCATCTTCCCAGCCGCAGTAAGCACACTTGAGTTTTCCTGCTTGGGGGTTGAACTCTAAATAAGCCCCGCAGCTAGGACAGGGAAAACGCTTAACAGCAGGTTCCGAAGTATTCATAATAGTTTATTGGTGATGTAATTGGTAATTGGTAATTTGGAAACCCGATCAATTACTAATTACCAATTAACTAAATATGCAAAATTTTAGGCTGCCGCTGGCGGGGGAGGCGGCGGTACTGTCGCCAACAAAGATGCTAATTCCGGCACTTGCGATGCTAACTTCCAGCCGTCAAAACCCGCACGCCACACCATTACCTGATGTGTCAAACCATTTTGCAGAAGTTGATGCAATTCAAAAGGGCCTAATTGTTGACCGTTGTGGGCAATATACCACTGAGTTTGTGTGGGTGGGGGAGGTGGCGGCGGTGTTTGCGATGCTGGCGGCTGCATCATATTTGTCATTTGCTGACCTAGTGCCATTCCCATGCCAAATTCTAATGCTTGATTGCCGCCGCTGGGGTTATTTGCTGATGCTTCTATGGCGTTAGCAGCTTGATATTGGGTATATTGCTGCATATTTCCCAGAAGTCCGATTGAGGCTCGTTTGTCGAGTGCTGCTTCAACTTCAGGCGGCATCGAGATATTTTCAATTAATAGCTGAGTTAACTCTAACCCAAACTGCTGGATACTTGGCTCTATGGCAACTCGTACTTGTTCGCCCATGTGGGTGTAGTTGGCTGCAAAGTCTAAGAGGGGAACGCGGGAACTGCCAACCCAATTGGCAAAGGCACTGACTATTGTATTGCGGAGTTGATCGGTGATTTCATCTACTTGAAATAGTCCGTCAGTGCTGATTAGTTGTTTTAAGAGTTGTTCTGGATGAGAAACTTTAATGTTGTATGTGCCAAAAGCCCGCATTCTCACTGGGCCGAGTTCTGGATCGCGGATAATTACAGGGTTAGAGGTTCCCCATCTCAGGTTGGTAAATATTTTGGTGTTAAAAAAGTAGACTTCTGCTTTAAAGGGAGAGTTAAAACCGTAGGACCAACCTTTTAAGGTGCTGAGAACGGGTAAGTTGCGGGTGTACAGTTCGTACATTCCCGGAGCGAAGACATCGGCACCTTGACCTTCGCTGACAAAGACTGCTATTTGTCCGGGTCGTACAGTTAGTTTAGCACCTTGTTTAATTTCGTTTTGGTGACGCTCGAATCGATAGGCAATGGTATCGCTGGTATTGTCCAACCATTCGATGATATCGACAAATTCGCCGCGAATCTTGTCAAAGAGTCCCATAGATTTATTTTGGGTTGTTGTTTGATTTTAGCTTCAATAGGAGCGATCGATGTTCCCGATCGCCATTGTAAAGTTTTTAGATGCGATCGCGCTCAGATGGGGGCGATCGCACTTGCAGACAATTCACAATTCCGGTTGAATTCCGGCCGATCGCAACTGAGCGCGCAATTGCTCTAATTGGTCTTCTGCTTGTTGAGCTCTTTCCTGTTCGCGATCGGCTCTTTCTGCTCCCGATAACAACAGATTTCCTGCACTATCCCACCAGCGCAGCCAAGGTAACTCAACATTTTGATACCTTCCCTGCCAAATTCCCAATTCCACTCCTAACGGTTCAATGGGATAATGACCGCGCTCATTTGCACCAACTAATTGATACCTATCTTCGATCAGGTGATAGACTTCAACGCTAGCCTTAGTTACTTCATAAATTCCGTAAAATGCCGGACGGATGACATTTTCATAAATCCAGAATTTACCCGGCTTAGTTTCCTGTTGACCCGAGCGCAACAAAGGCGTTCTGTCCCGTTCTTCTGCACCATTGCCCGATACAAATTCTAACACAATTAACGGTGCTACAAATTCTTGCCACATCACATAAGAACGGCGCAATTGACCGTCAATAGTTGGCGGAACATTAGGCACATAAAACCAGTCTGGCGCTTCTGCACTCCGTTCTAGCGGCTCAGTTAATCGCCAATAAATGCCACTGTCTTGACCGATACAATAGTTACCATCTGGATGAATGCTTTGTAAGACGGAAGTAATTGAATCGGTTAACAGAATACTTTGGGGATGTTTTTGAAAATTTTCAACAAAAGTACCGTCGGATTCTGGTAGCTGAGTGTGGTCTGGCCAGCCTGTAGGGTTGTTTTCTACATCTAGGGTAAATTTCATAATGTTATTTTGATTGGAGGCTTTTTCAGAGCAAGGGCGATCGAGCTTTTATTATCGATTGTATGTGATATATTTCACACTTTCAGTCCTGGACGCACGGGTAGTCAGAAACCGGTTTTTTTGCCCAGAAGACGCGTTACAACCCGCAAAAACGGCCAAAAACCCGGTTTTTTTGGTACTTATGCGTAAGTTCTGACTTTAACAAAATAAGTTCAGCACTTTTGTTTATAAAACTGTAATGCCATTCAGGTCTGTACTGAAAATTCTTCACAATCGACTCCCCAATTCACCCATTTAATCGCTTCTCTCGCTGAGTTAATATCGGGTGGCACTCGCAAAGCGTGAATAAATCCGGTGCTGGGACAAATCATTTTTAACATATAAATTGGCTCTACGTCAACGTTTGTATCAATTTTTAATAAGGTGTATTCTTGCCAAGTATTTAATTCAACGGCTGCTAATTCGCGGGCTATGCGATCGTAACCAATTCCTTGAATTAGCACTCGCTTGAGTTCGGCGTTTTCTTCCTCTAACAGCCATTGGGGTTGCCACTCATTGGGGTGGATTTTTCCGTATTTTTCGGGTAGGGTGACGCCGTGATAGGAATAGATGCTGTATCCATCGGCAAATTGAATGGCGGGCCCTCCTTCGGCGTGGAGGCGGTGTTGGCTGTCGAAGGAGAGAATGCGAGGGCGATCGCACACAATACAAACTTTTTCATAGGTAAAAATCCAGCCGCATTGAGTTGTCAAAGACTTAAGCGCTTGCCACTTTCTGGGGTTGTATTTGCACTTTAAGACGGAGAAGCAGAAGTCACAATCTGCCGCAAATTCTGCCCATACTATAGAATCTAGAGGCTCATAATTTTCGTCATGAAAAAATTCTTCCTCACCAAGGCTTGCTTCCAATAGTTCCTGAAAAATATCAGAAAATCTATTCCATGCTTGCGGGTAAAACGTGCCCGACAACTCATCTGAAAGCTGTTCGCTTATATTTTCCCAAGTCTCGTTGTACAGTTGCTCTGCAAATTTCTCAAAAAGGTTGGCTCCGAATTTTTCATATAGCTGAGTAAGTGATTCGCAGCTCATAAGAAGATTAGCGGCTTCGTAGGGGCTACCGCAAAAAATAATTTCGGGTTCTTTTTCGTCAATTGCGAGGTAAGCTTGTTTAACTGCCTCTGATGCTTTTTCGCGATCGATCGGCTCAGTGGAGTACATGATTTCGCACCACTTTTCATGATAAACTAGCATTAAATCTTCTTGTTCTGGAGTAAGTTGTTCAATCATCGCTGTCCTCTACAATCCATCGACACCTGCATACAGCAAGTAAGTCATTTACAGGTCTTGTTATCCAGCAAAGAAATCACAGCAAAGAAATCACAGCAATTCCTCCCGTTTTTCAAATTCCCCTTGTTCTCCCCGCACTAAAGGTTCATCCTGAAAGCACCCGCAAGTTATCTCAAAAAAACCGGGAGACCAGCCTAAATCTTCCGGTGTTTTAGCTTCATTTGCGGGTGATATGCGCTGGAAAACTACAATAACTTCCAAATCTGTATCTGTAATCCCAACCGGGACTTGCAAATGCAGCATCCCGTCCGAACCGACGCGCGATCGTACTTTAATACTTTGCATAACTCCGGCTTCTTTAAGTTTGTGTGGTATCTGATTAATTTCGCACGCGAACCCGATTTAATCCAAAACCAATTAATCGCGCTGGAATATTTCGCAAAATTGGTAACTGCAACAAAGCTGGTGGTGTAAACGGTCGATCGCTATTTAATGCCCCCTTAATAATTCCCTCCTGCATCAAGGACTGAAATGCTTGAATTACCCGCGTGGGCAACTCCCGCTGCCGCTGCACTTCTGCCAAATCCCACAGATGCAAGTGATGGTTTTTCAGGGGGTTGCTGAGTACATTAGCCGCGACGACAGCATCTTGAATAGCATAGTTAATTCCCACACCGCCTACGGGCGACATGACGTGAGCGGCATCCCCAATTAAGAGCAAACCGGGACGATACCAGCGGGGAAGGCGACTGGATTCAACGGACAGAAAAGAAATTTGCGACCAATCTTTTAGTTGCTCGACCCTATCTGCAAATTCTGGTGCTAATTCAGCAACAGATTTTTGCAAAGCTTCTATTCCTGATTCGCGCAATTTCTGATAGCTGCCTTTCAGAATAATGTAACCGAGTTGCCAATAATCCAAGCGGTCGATCGTGACTAATAAATGACCTCCAACAGCTCGACCTCCCACGCCGGAATCTTTGACATCATCGGCACTGCGCGGCAAACGAAACCACAGCACATCCATCGGCGAGGAAGTTTTAATCGGTTCAAAACCTGCTAATTGGCGAAGGCGAGAAAAGCGACCGTCTGCACCGACTGTGAGGGTCGATCGCACTTCATGCCATCCCCCGCGTCCCCGGTATCGAATTCCGCACACAACGCCATTTTCTACGATCGTTTCTTGTGCATTAGCTCCCATTACTAGCTGAAAACAGGGGTAGCGCTGCGCTTCGGCAATGATGAATTCGAGAAACTTGACTTGGGGAAGGATAGTGATGTAAGGATACTTGGTTTTGAGACTGGACAAATCTACGAGTGTGGCGGTATTGCCAGCAGCTTGGATGGTGAGGCGGCGCATTTTTGTATGGGGGAATTCCAGCAATTTTTCTGCTAAACCCAATTGCTCCATAATTTCCATTACTGACGGATGCAGCGTATCGCCGCGAAATTCTCGGTCAAAATCTTTGTGTACTTCTAGCAGCATGACTGGAATGTTTTGCCGCGCTAAAAGTAATGCTAAAACAGCACCCGCCGGCCCACCTCCGACAATGCAGCAGCTTGTCTGCTGCACGTCAACGATCGAGTGTTCTTGAGAGGATTCTGAATTCTGAACAGAGTTGACAGTCATATTTTTATGTTCCTGTTTGCTCAACAATCCTGCTAGCTGCTTTTAGTTTAGCAAAACGCAGTAGTTAATCAATTCTCTAATTTTTTTTGCTTTCAAAAGATGGACATACACGGCTTTCCCAAGTTGACAATCCTACTCCTAAAGGCGATCGCCAATCCACCAGCGGAGCGATCGCACCCCAGGCTCAGCCGCAGGTGAGGCAATCCCCCCGCAGCCCCCGCTTCTCGACGCGGTACAATAAATGCAATCATACTTAACGCTGATATTGAAAAAGCTACACACAACGCCACAGGAGACAATGGACGTATGGGAAAAGTAGTTGGCATTGACCTCGGAACGACAAACTCAGTAGTAGCCGTCATGGAAGGCGGCAAACCGGTTGTGATTGCCAACGCAGAAGGGATGCGCACAACTCCCTCGGTGGTTGCTTTCACCAAGGAAGGAGAACGCCTTGTCGGACAGATGGCCAGACGCCAAACTGTTCTCAACCCGCAAAACACGTTTTACGCCGTCAAGCGGTACATCGGACGCAAATATACCGAACTGACTCCTGAATCGAAGCGCGTCCCTTACACAACTCGCCGTGACGAAAACGGGAACATCAAAGTCAAGTGTCCCCGCCTGAAAAAAGATTTTGCCCCAGAGGAAATTTCGGCGATGGTGTTGCGGAAACTGGCCGATGAAGCCAGCCGCTATCTGGGACAAGAGGTGACGGGGGCTGTAATTACTGTTCCGGCTTATTTCAACGACTCGCAGCGACAGGCGACGCGGGATGCGGGACGAATTGCCGGACTTGAAGTCAAGCGGATTTTAAATGAGCCGACAGCGGCTTCTTTGGCTTACGGTTTGGACAGGCGAGAAAGTCAAACTATTTTAGTGTTTGATTTGGGCGGCGGTACTTTTGATGTGTCGATTTTAGACGTGGGAGACGGAGTATTTGAAGTTAAAGCAACTAGCGGCGATACTCAATTGGGCGGCAATGATTTTGACTCCAAAATTGTTGATTGGTTGGCAGATCAATTCTTAGAAAAAGAAGGAATCGATTTGCGACGCAACCGCCAAGCTTTGCAGCGATTGATCGAAGCGGCAGAAAAAGCCAAGATTGAGCTGTCGGGAGTCGGTGTCACGGAGATTAATTTGCCGTTTATCGATGCGAATGAAGATGGGCCTTTGCATTTGGAAACGCGACTAACTCGCGGTCAATTTGAGGGGCTGTGCACAGATTTGGTGCAGCGGTTGCGGCGTCCGGTGAAACAAGCTTTGGCAGATGCAAATTTGAGTCCTTCTCGCATTGATGAAGTTGTGCTAGTCGGCGGTTCGACTCGCATTCCTTTGGTTCAGGAAGTTGTTCGCAGTTTGATCGATCGAGAACCGAATCAAAATGTCAACCCGGATGAAGTTGTGGCGGTGGGAGCGGCAATTCAAGCGGGGATTTTGGGTGGCGATGTCCGCGATGTGCTGCTGTTGGACGTGACACCGCTGTCGCTGGGTTTGGAAACTATCGGCGGGGTGATGAAAAAACTGATTCCTCGGAATACTACTATTCCCGTCAGGCGATCGGACATTTTTTCGACTGCTGAAAACAACCAAACTGTGGTAGAAATTCACGTAATCCAAGGGGAACGGGAATTAGGCCGGGATAATAAGTCTTTGGGACGGTTTAAACTAACTGGAATTCCGCCGGCACCGCGAGGGATTCCGCAGGTGCAAGTAGCTTTTGATATTGATGCTAACGGGATGCTGTTGGTGACTGCTTTAGACAAAACTACCGGCAGGGAACAAAGCATTACTGTGCAAGGTGCTTCGACGCTGACTCAGCAGGAAGTGAATCAAATGATTCGCGATGCGGAACAGTTTGCTCAAGCTGATAAGTTGCAGCGGGAAAAGGTAGAAAAACGCAATCGCTCTGAAGCTTTAGCTTATCAAGCGGAGCGGCAGTTGCGAGAGGTAGCGCTCGATCGCGGAATGCAGTTTGCTCAAAGAAGTCGCCAGCGCATTGAAACTTTAATTCGGGAATTGCGAGACAGTTTGGAACGCAATGATGAGCGAGGAGTTGACCAAGTTGGTTCGGATTTGCAAGATGCTCTTTACGATTTGAGCCGGGAAGTTTCAGCTTTTGCTGATGATGACGATGATGATGATTTCTTTGAGTCTGTGAAGCGGACTTTTACGGGCGACGGTACCAAGCGGCGCAGCGATGACAGCAGCTATTATACCAATGCTAAACCGTATCGCCGATCGACTGTCGATCCAATTCCCGATCGTATGAACGATCGTATGGGCGATCGTATGGGCGATCGTATGGGCGATCGCATGGGCGATCGTATGGGCGATCGTAGAAGCAGTGCTAATCGCCCAAGTCGCCCTTATCAAAATCAAAGTGACGATTGGGATGATGACGACGATTGGCTGTAATTGAAGGAAGAAGGAAGAAGGAAGAGGGAAGAAGGAAGAAGGAATATAGCGGATTTTCAGCAGAGAATTTGTGACTGCTCTTTTCCTAATTCTTCTGGTATCCTTTCTTTCTCCTCTCCTACACTAGACTTCTTTGAATTAGATAAAGATTACTATGATAAGTAAGGAGAAAATTATGTTGTATGACCCATAGAGAACAATACATCTGGCAGCGGGGTATTTATCTTTGTCAACTTTGCTACGAATTAACTAAATCTTTTCATTCGTCTGAAATTTATGGTATTACCAGTCAAATTCGCCGTGCATCTGTATCAGTACCAGCTAACATTGCGGAGGGATATGGGCGTGTTACTAGACAAGAGTATATTCGATATTTGCGAATAGCTCTAGGTTCGCTCAGAGAACTGGATACTCATCTAGTGATTTCTGAAAGAGTAGGGTTAGCAGCACCAGAAAAAATCTCACCAGTTATAAAAGAAGCAGATGAACTCACGCGATTAATTGTCAGTACAATCAACAAACTACAAGGATAAAACCTCATCCTTCTTCCCTAATCCTTCTTCCCTAATCCTTCATCCTTCATTCTTCATCCTTCATCCTTCATCCTTCATCCTTCATCCTTCATCCTTCATCCCTCATCCTTCATCCCTCATCCTTCATCCCTCATCCTTCTTCCTTCTTCCTTCTTCCCTCATCCTTCTTCCTTCTCTAACTATGCAGAATTTTCGCAATTACTATCTAATTTTGGGAGTGCCCAAAGATGCCACGGCTGATGAGATTAAGAAAGCCTATCGACGGCTGGCCAGACAGTTGCACCCTGACGTAAATCCGGGGGATAAATCTGCTGAAGATAGGTTTAAGGATATTAATGAAGCTTACGATATTCTTTCCGATCTTGACAAGCGAGCTCAATACGATCAGTTTAGTAAATTCTGGAAACAAAAGGGATTTCAAGGCAAGCAAGGGGTGCGACTTCCCAATTTCAAAACTTGGGGAAACGGTAAAGCTACCCGCAAAAAACCGGCCGAAGATGTCGATTTTAGCGATTACTCTGATTTTAATAAATTTTTGGATCAAGTGCTCGGAAGGCGCCGGGAAGTGAGGATGGCGACCGCGAATGATGCACCGCGATCAGCTTCTTATGAACCGTGGAGTACGGCTTCTAAGAAAACGAGTTATGTAGCTAATTCTCGCGAAGATAGAAGGGAGTTGGACGATCGCGACACCAGAAGGGATATAGTCGATCGCGACACCAGAAGGGAAACATTCGATCGCGACACCAGAAGGGATACAGTCGATCGCGACACCAGAAGGGATATGGTCGATCGCGACACCAGAAGGGATGTGGACGATCGCGAAATGCGACGGGAAGCAGTCGATCGCGAAATGCGACGGGAAACAGTCGATCGCGAACCCAGAAGAGACATTGAGGCCAGGCTAACTCTGCCTTTGGAAAGGGCTTATTCGGGCGGTACAGAGCGAATTCGTCTGGAAGATGGGCGATCGATCGAGGTAAATATGCCTCCGGCGATGGTATCGGGCCAGCGGATTCGCTTGCGAAATCAAGGTATGGGCGGGGGGGATTTATATTTGAAAATCACAGTTTCTCCCCATCCATTTTTTCGATTGGAAATGTCGGATATTTGCTGCGAATTGCCGCTGACTCCCAGCGAAGCGGTGTTGGGGGGAGATATTGAAGTGCCGACGCTGGACGGCCTGGTAAAGATGAAATTGCCGCCTGGAGTAACGTCTGGAAAGCGGTTGCGGCTGGCTAACAAGGGTTATCCGACCGGAAATGGCGATCGGGGCGATCAATTGGTAGAAATTCAGGTGTTAATTCCCAAAGAAATTAGTGAGGAGGAACGGGAATTATACGAAAAGTTGCGGCAGATTGAGACTTTTAAACCGCGTCAGGATTTATCGGTTTAATGTAGGGTACGCAATGGGGAGGTTTAATTTTTTAGGGGCGTAATAATGCGCACTTTACTACTAATTTTGTGCGAAAAAGTAGGAGATGCTTAGCTAAATTTTACTGACATATCAGATTTAGCCACTTGGCTGTAAATAGATGATATCAAATCCGTGGGTATAGCAATTATTCATCTCTCTCTTCTCTGCCTCAGCGCCCTCAGCGCCCTCTGCGGTTTAATCATTCCAAAACACTCGTAAACGATATGATTTGTCGCCAGAATAGCCGATCGCACTTTCCGCAATCCTGGATCGCATAAGTAAAATTACTGTTGTGATTATTCCTGAACTAGCAGAGAATTAACAATAAGGTAATTTTCCCACAATCAGGAGCAGTCTGCCGCGATGACTCAAATGCCCCCTCAATGCAACAATCTGCAAGAGCAAGTTGACTCTTTACTGCAACTGCTGCGTCAGGAATCGTCTTTGCGACAACAAGATATCACGGCGGTACAAGCTTCTCTGAAAAAAGCAATTTCTCCCCAATTTGAGATTGTATTTGCGGGTGCTTTCAGTGCCGGAAAATCGATGCTGATTAATGCTTTGCTGGAGCGAGAATTGCTCTACAGTGCAGAAGGACACGCGACAGGTACTGAATGTTATATCGCCTTTGCTGAGCCGGAAAAAGAGCGCGTTGTTCTCACTTTTTTGAGCGAATTTGAAATTAGCCAGCAAGCTTCTGTGCTTTGCGATCAGCTAGGTTTACCTACTGAACTTAATATTAATCAAACAGATGTAGTGTCCCTGTTATCTCAGGGATGTAACATAATTATTGAGACGGAAGGCGGCGAGAATAAATCGGAGATAGCCAAACAAGCTAAGGCTTTGATGCTGCTGTTAGAAGGTTTTAAGGCCAATCGCGATCGCATCCAAAGTGTAGAAAACGCTACCTACTCGATGGAACAGTTTAACTTTTCCAATCTCAAAGAAGCTGCTAGTTATGCCCGTCGCGGTAGCAACAGTGCTGTACTCAAGCGAGTAGAATATTACTGTTATCATCCGCTGCTGGAAGATGGCAATATTATTATCGATACGCCGGGAATTGATGCGCCGGTGCAGCGGGATGCAGAATTGACTTATGATAAGATTGAAAGCCCCGATACTTCGGCGGTTGTCTGCGTTTTGAAAGCGGCTTCGTCTGGGGAAATGACGACGGAAGAAACCGAGTTGATGGAAAAAACACGGGGAAATCCGGGAATTCGCGATCGACTTTTTTACATTTTCAACCGCATCGACGATACCTGGTACAACACGCAACTGCGACAGCGCTTAGAAAATCTGATTAATTCCGACTTTCGCGATACTGCCAGAGTTTACAAAACTAGCGGATTGTTGGGATTTTACGGGAGTTTGATTCGAGGGACAACAGGGCGCGATCGCTTTGGTTTAAATACAATCTTTGCCACCAGCCAAGGGCGAGTTTCTGGAGATGATAAATTAGATTCAGAATTCATCGGTAATAGTGAAGAAACTCCGCAATTTGTTAGTGAATTTAATCGCTACTGTGCGAATTCCGGCAAGCTATCTCCAAGCAGATTTCGCATTTCAGTTAACAGCTACGAAACACCCAATGAAAACTACGTGCGGATTCTTGCAGAGCAAGGACAGCCATTAATTGCTCAATTAATTCAAGATAGCGGGATCGAAGATTTTCGCACAGCCATCACCCGCTACCTCACAGAAGAAAAACGCCCGCAACTGTTCAAAAATTTAGCTGACGACTTAGAAGACTTGTGCATTCAACTGCGGAAGCATTACCAAACAATTCAGCGGAATTTGGACAGCCAGCCCCGCGAAATTGAAGCGATGAAAGCACAGGAACTTTTGCGACTAAATCAAGAATTGCAGCAAGTCGGACAGGATTTTCGGGAACATATCGCCGAAGAAGTCAATGAAATGATTATGAACAGATGCGATATTTTCGATATAGACTTTCGGCAACTGCAATCTCGGATGATCCGGCGCTTGGATGAATTGTTAGACGGATTTTCTGTTGAGGCGGCTTACGGACGCACTTTGCGGAATCATCCCCGCAATGCCACAGCGCCTTTAATTGCTGTTTTAGTTGAAGCACTTTATTATTTAGCGAATCAGTTGGAAGATATTTTAGTAGAGGCTACTAAGTCACTGGTTGATAATTATTTCCAGTATTTGAAAGACAGCGTTCGCAAGTCGGAATACTATCGATTACTCTATCGGTTGTTGGGGAATGACGGGGGAATTGAACAGCAGTTAGAGGAGTTATCAAAGCGAGTTTCTGATGCTTTGGTAAATGCGGCGGGCGTTGAGTGCGATCGCTACGTGCGAGAAAGTCCCCGTTTTTACGATGAAGGCACGTTTTCGATTTATCAATTCCGGGAAACATTGCAGCAAACTTCTCAAGGTTTCGACTGCGAAAACATGGTGGATGCCCAACCGGCCATTCGGCAATTATTGCGGCTAGATTTTGAGCCAAAAGTATCTAGAACTATTCGGCAAACTTTCCGCCAAACTGTCAACCAAACCCTGAAAGAGCATTTGTTGCCACTGGCCCAAAAGCAAGCTGATGATATTTTGCAGAAATACAGTCAAGCCCGCGATTATTTGGAGCAAACTTTGGCACAGGAAGCGGAGGAAAAGATTGCTGGGAATCTGCGGCGGCAAGCTGAGAATGAGCAGAAGATTCAAGAGTACGATCGGGCAGTTTCTGGGATTAATAGTTGTTTGCAGGCGATGAAGCTGCACGAGCATTTGTTGCCTGTAATTGGGCAAAATGATAGCGTTCCGGTGGATGGTGAATGATTGCAATTTTGGCGTTCGGAAATCGGCGAATTATATTCGCCGCGTTTCTTTATTGTGTTTATTGTGCTATAATAAATAGCCAACAAAGAGCGATTTTAATCCTATGAACATTCGCCAAAAACTTCTAACAATAAGCGAGCCACTTCCCGATGATAAGTTAGCAATACTTCTGAACCTAGCGCTTGTCTTGAAAAGTGGAAAAACATCTGTTCAACCGATGTTTGAATCCCAAGCTTATCAAGATTGGCTGAGTGTGGACAATGACATTTATGACGAGTTATTTGCCGATGAATTTACGGTGCGGTGACAATGAAATTGGATTAGCTGGTATTAGAGTTGAGTCTGTAGTTAGATGCGCGTCTATCTTTACCTCAACCAACAGTCAATGATTACTCAGAACTAGGTTTAATTATGAATAATGATGACACAAAAAAAATATTTATTGAGTTAGATGATGAAGAAGTTTTGTGGTTGGTAAACGAATGGGAAAGTGTCAATAAAGATTTAGGAGTCAACTCCTATTTTAAGTACCCAATTATTAGTAGTGGTCAATTTCAAACTTATCTCAAAAACTCTATTAGCCTATTAGAAAAGATAAAAGATGTGCTATTTGATGAAGGTATAGCAGGTAAAGTTCTTAGATTTGGTTCTCAAGGATGGCAAAAAGGAAAAATTCGAGTTAAAATATGCGTAGAATTTTGCCCAGACGAACCAGAAGCCGAACAAACACCAGAAAAGAACGAATCAGAAACTCCCAAACCAGAATCACCCCTTGATGATTTGCGCCGCCAACTACTAAACCCTGAAAATCAACCTAACAATTCATGAGCAAAACGCCTAGAATCCCGATTCCTCCCGAAGTCAGAAAATATGTATTCACTCGCAATAAATACCAATGCCAAAGCTGCGGCCAAACCAAACTAGAAACCCAACTGACGATCGATCATATCATCCCCTTAGCGCGCGGCGGCAGCAACGACATCAGCAACTTGCAAACCCTCTGCGACACCTGCAACCAAAAGAAAACCGACAAACTAGACCCCCGCTTCCGCCGTCACTTTGACCTTTGATTTTTAACAGTATAATAAAATCAGCAATTTAAGATTGAAATTGCTAACCTCTGTCCGATCGCACTTTTAATCCCTAGCTTGGATAACTGCAATGCTGACAAAAACAGTTGACGTGCAAGAAGCACAGACAAATTTAAAAGAGTTATTATCTCTAGCACTTAAAGGCATAGAGGTTGTTCTCACAGAAGGTGGCATTCCCCTTGTCCGTTTAGCACCCATCGCATCCCCAACTAAGCAGCGTACAGCAGGATTGCACGCAGGAGCAATCTGGACAAGTAATGATTTTGATGAACCGTTACCAGAAGAATTTTGGACAGGGAATCTATGAAATTACTGCTGGATACTCATACATTCATTTGGTGGGATAGTTCCCCCCAAAAGCTTTCACCAAAGGCTTTGGCCTTGTGCCAAAACCCAGAAAATATTTTGCTTTTAAGCATTGGCAGCATTTGGGAAATGCAAATCAAGCTCCAACTGGGGAAGCTGAGTCTCAATCTGCCTTTACCAGAACTTATAGAAAGTCAGCAACAGACTAATAATATAGAAGTGTTACCTATTAATTTAACTCATCTTTTCACCTTGGATAGCCTACCCAACCATCACAAAGATCCGTTCGATCGCCTGTTGATTTCTCAAACGATTGTAGAAAATGCTGTGCTGGTGAGTGGCGATTCGATACTAGCCAACTATCCGGTCAAAATAGAGTGGTAACACCTACCATCGATAATACCGATAAGGATCGTCCCCATTCTCAAAATCCGTCTTGTAATCCCAGTGATAAAACTCCCGACTCGAACCGTTAAATACAGATTCATCCGCCTTAAAACTCGCCCCTAAATTAGCCAAAATCTGAGCATTTGCCCGGGTTTGCCGCCAGCGAGTAAAACGCAAATAAGTCTTAGTATCAGCATTCAAACTGTCCGGTTCAATCTGAGAAAAAATCGCCACGCCCTTGCCCATTTGTACCCGACTTAACAACCCGTCAGCACCGATTTCTCCCCCAGACTCAATCAACCAAGTATCATAAAAAGAGCGCGATCGCAAATCTGAGGCGCTAACCCCCTTCACCTCATCCCAACTCGGAACCGCCAGCGAACCCCCAAAATCCTGCGCTTGCTGCAAACCCACGCCCAAACCCGCAACAGGCACTTGACGCGGCAAGAAAAACGCCTTCCCGCCAGCATTCAAATAACCGCGCAAATCTGCATCTTTCAGATTCGCTTCTGTCCCCACAATTGCCAAACCAACATCATTAGAAAGCGAATTAGCGCGCTGATAAATTACCCCCAAACTGTCCAGCTTCTGCGCATCTCCATCTCCCCCAATTAAAACCACTCGATCCGGCTTTCCAACCACCGGAGAATTCATCCCGTAACTCACAATTTGTTGTACTAACTGCGCCGCCCCAGCATCTACAGAATAATGGTCTTCCAAATCCAACTCGTTTAAAATCAGCCGCCCTTTTCCGTAATCCAATTCCATCAGCGGCGAATAAGCTAAATCAAACTCAGATTCCAAAATTGGCCGCCAACCGCTGCGGTGCGGCTTCTCAATAGAAGCGCTGCTGACACCGCCGCGATTTCCCCAATGCCAGCCGTACCAATGTTTATTTGCCGGACTCAAATTGGGGCCAGTTTGGATCGTATCTGGATAAGCTTCAAGCAGCGTGCTTTCCCCCACCCAATCCCGCAAATCTTCACTGTCTAAACCGCTAATTGCCGGATGGTTGCTGTCAACTGGATAAGCGCGGCGGCTGACGTGGGCAGCAACCCGGAAACCCGTATTTTCCAGCCATTCCCTGCGCTGAGGAAACACAATTGCTTTGCCGCCGTTTCGCACAAAACTTTCTAAACTTCCCGGCAAGCTTTCTCCGTTAGAAAATGCTTCCCTACCGATAATTAATAGCGATGAAATTTGCGAACCATTCCACGGTACAAGCTGATGACCTAACTGTTTTAACATTGCCGATGTTTTGCCCGCTGGATCGAAGATTGTCAGCGTATCCTTGATGTTGGCTGGATTGGGAAAAACCCGGAAAGCAAATGTATCAGAATGCGATCGATCGCCCACTCGCGCAGTCAAGCGGATTTCGCCGTCAGCCTTGCTAGAAATGGTATTTTGCAAATTTACGTCTATTGGAAAAAACAGCGTTCCTGCCGACTCAATCCTCCCTTTTTGCTCGCCTTTTTTTACTTCTTTACCCCCCACCAAAACTCGCCAATTAAACGAAAATTCTTGTGGCGCCCGCGTATCGTTAATTAACACTACTTGCTTTGCCAGTTTTCCGCCCACAAACAAATTGCGATCTTTCGCAGTAAAAACCGGGCTAGCACCAGCAATCCAAGCCAAAGTCGAGCTATTATTATTCATAATTGCCTTGCCCCCAGGATGGACAGTGTAAGCTTCTGGCTGCAAATAATTCAAAAGATTATTCGAGACTTGCTTCAAATAAACTCCCCGGCGGCCAGGTTGAAATGCCCCAATATCCACCTTTTTTTTGCCAGCCTCGGAAACTTCCCAACCGTGTCCGTCATTCCAAGGAATCATCCCGCCAGATATTCCAAAACTCCGCCAACTCCGCCAAGTATTTGTACTGAATAACTCCTGCAACTTTTGAAAAGCTGGTGCAAAATCTAACTCTTTGTTAAAATGCCAGCTTTGATATTCCTGGCCGTTGACAAATTGCTCGCGAATTTTAGCTTTATAAGCAACCGTTTCCCACTCGTAAGCCTGCTTGCCAAAATAAATTGCCGCAAACTCAGTCATCAAAGGTTCGCTGAGAATTGCCTGACCAAAACCTTTGCGGGCCCGCATCATCGTTGCGTGCAGAGGAGTCCCAAACTCGACTGCCATGTAGGGCCTTTCCCCGGTTTTGCTCCACTCAGAAATCCACTCTTCCCGTTCTTGCAACGGAATCATATTTAAATAAGTATTCAGGGCATAAACATCGCCGAAGTTTGCGCCTTGGTGTACCATCACAGGTCTGGTTGGGTCTGCTGATTTAATCGCAGCTAAAGCGTCATTTCCTAGGGGAGTGTTCACCCGCAAACGCTCGTTGTCCGACTGACTGAGAGTTCCTTCTACCTTGCTTTTGCCGATGCGGCGGGGATTTAGGTCGTCACCGTTGCCGAAAAAATTAGGACTTGTCGCCCACATTAATACTGATGGATGATTGCGGTAGCGGCGCATTTCAGTCACCATTCGGGATTTCCAGCGGTTTTTCCACAGGGGGTTCTTCCACTTGCCGTTCCAAGCGATAGGACTAATGTCTAAAGCGGGAGCCATAATTGGAAAACCTTTGAGGTCTGCTCTTTCCGCAAATAACTCTCGGAAGTGCCACCTACCCCGTTCGTCGTGATTCCAAGGCCACATTTCTGTTATGTTAAAACCGGCTTTTACGTAGCCATCAATTAGGCTGTCAGAAACTTCTACTGTCCCGCCTTGCCAAGAATCGGAGTGCAAGTTTGGTCGCAGCCGAAATTCAGTTCCATTTAAGAAAAATTTGCGCCCTTCTATCCAAAATTCGCGGAAGCCAAAAGGTTGGTCGTATTGCGTGTTAACCCCGCTACCTTTTACTTCTAATTGCAGGGTGTAAAGGTTGGGTTTAGCGACCTCCCAAATACGGGGATTTGGCCAATTCCACTGGACTTGTACGGTTTGAATTGCTTTAGCTTGAACCCTGGCGGTTCCGGTGAATTTTTGTTCGACTTTGCCTTGGTCGTCTAGCATTTGTGCGATTAATTCAACTTGACCGCTTTGGGCAACGTCTTTGAGTTCTATATCTAATTTAACTTGCTTTTTTCTGGTGGAAGTTTGGACGAACACGTCGCTAATTAGCGGGCCTGGAGGAACGGCCAGAAGCCGCACTTCGCCGATGATTCCCCGCGATTGCAACTTGGATTTTTCTGTGTAGATTTCAGTGGGGCCCATGATGACGGCTTTTTCCTTTTCGTCGGATACTGCCACGACTAAAATAGACAGGGTGTTTTGACCTAGTTTTGCTGCTTTGGTAATTTCAATAGTGCCGTAAGGCCATGCGATTTGACCGCAGTTAATGCCGTTGACAAAGATGACTGCATCGGTGCTGACTCTGGCTAAGTCGATAAAAACTCGGCGGTTTCTCCAGTTGTCGGGGATGTCTATATTTCTCTGATACCAAGCTTTTGATAGTTGTTTGCTGTTGAAGTTTTCCCAATCTTTGCCGCTGCCGCGAGTGATAATTCCGGGTACGGATTGGTTGTTTTCTTTTTGCCAGTCTCCGGGCACCTGGATGGAACCCCAACTTGGGGAGACGGGGGGTTTTTGGGAGTTGCCAACTGCGGGGACAAATTGCCAAGTTCCGTTGAGATATATTTGGTCGCGTTTGTTGTCGATCGCGCCGACAGCCGCGATGGTAAGATTGGGGAAGCCGATCGACATCGCTGAGTTGCTGGCGAAGTTGGGATTTTGAAGCGCGTAACCGACGAATCCAAAGAGGGTGGCGGCTGCGAAAAATAATCCGATAATTTTTGCCCGCTTGTTATTCACTCGCTTATTACTCCCAGAAATTAGCCGATCGAATTTGTCTCTTCATCTAGAATAGCAGTTTATTTAGCACTAATCCCGCTGCAAATCTGTCGCGGGGAAGATGACGCAGCGCCGACCAATGTGGTTTTCTAGAGAAAAAATAGATGATTAGTTTTAACTTAGTTTTAGCTTAGTTTTAACAAGGTTGTTTCATCGACATAAGCAATAGTGCGATCGCGCCAGCGCTACAGGTCAAAAAAAAATGAGCCAGTTTGAGGTCTTGCCCTTACCCATTCAATCTTACAGCATTGCTACATTTAGTGCCGGCACGGCTTTACTGCTGACCGCTCTTTTACTGTTTTCATTCAATGTCGCTCCTGCAATCTTACTTTTGACCGCAGCAGTGGTTAGCGCTTGGTATGCTGGCTTAAAGTCCGCAGAAAAAGAATTAAAAATAGAACGTAAAATTAGTTCAAAAGTAATTGACACGACGGCTTCCTTGATTGTAGTTCTCGATAGCCAAGGACGGATTGTCCGCTTCAACCAAGCTTGCGAAAAAACCACAGGCTACTCGACAGCAGAAGTTGTCAATAAATATGTGTGGGATTTGTTTTTGATTACGGAAGAAATAGAACCAGTTAAAACATTTTTTACCGAACTAAAATCCGGACATTTTCACAGCGAATATCAAAACTATTGGCGCACTAAAAAGGGCGATAAACGCTTAATTTCTTGGTCGAATACTGTGACGACCGATGGCGCGGGCTTGGTAGAATATGTGATAGCAACTGGCATCGATATTACTGACCGCCAAAAAGCAGAAATAGCCCTGGCTTTATCCTACACTAAGCTAGAAAGCCACGTCAAAGAGCGCACAGCAGAACTGACAGTAGCTAAAGAAGCGCTGCAAGCTCAAGAAGAACGATTTCGCTGTTTGAGTTCCTGTTCGCCGATCGGCATTTTTATGGCCGATTTTGAGGGGCGCTACACCTACGCAAACCCTCACTGTCAGGCTATTTGCGGCTTGAGTTTGGCAGAACTTTTAGGAGACGGTTGGGAGAATTGCATCCACCCGGAAGACTGCGATCGCGTATTAGCCCGATGGCTGGATTATACTCGGGAAGGTGGGGAATATGCGATCGAGTATCGCTTGCAAACACCAGAGGGGATTGTGCGCTGGATTAACGTTTGTTCCTCGCGGATGTTCTCCGACTCCGGCGAACTCATCGGATACGTGGGTACGGTGAGAGATATCACGGAAAGACAACAAGCGCAAGCAGCTTTGGCAAGCAGCGAACAGCAACTGAGAACGCTGCTAGAAAATACGCCAGATATCATTATCCGCACGGACAAAAAACTGCGTTATATGTATGTCAATAAAGCAGTTGAAACAAGCCAAGAAAAACCGCTTTCATTCTTCCTGGGAAAAACCAGTCAAGAAATAGGAGTGCCGCCAGACCTGTGCCAGGTGTGGGATGAAACGCTGCAAAAAGTGTTAGAAACAGGTCGAGAAGAAATTATCGAATTTCAGGCTTTCTCAACCAACGGTATCCGAAGTTATCAATCCCGCGTAGTTCCAGAATTTGGCAAAGACGGCGTAGCAGAATCCGCCTTGATTGTCGCCCGCGATATCACAGAACTCAAACTTGCAGAAACTCAAAGATTGCAGTTAACAATCGAGCAAGCAGCGAGAGAAAAAGCGGAAATACAACAGCAGCGCTCGGCATTTTTAGCAGAAGTCAGCAAAATGCTGGCTGATGCGTTTGACGGGGAAACGGTGCTGCAAAAGGTAGCAGAATTAGCAATAAATTCGATCGCCGACGGGTGCTGCATTCATTTGACCGAAACCGACTCAAAAGTGCGCCGAGTCGCAGCAGCTCACGCAGAAGCCTCTATAGTTGATAGTCTGAATAACTTGAGAATCCGCAGTCCGATGGCCGACAATGCTACTAACGGCTATCCGCTGGTAATCCGCACCGGAACATCCGAACTAATTGCCGAAGTGGATGAGGAAATGTTAGCAGCAGGATGCGAAAATGCAGCAGAAATAGAAATATTGCGATCGCTCAATATGGGATCGCACGCTTGCGTACCGCTGAAAGCGCGCGGGCGGGTAATGGGTTCGATCACTTGCTTTACCTCAAAGTTGGGCCGCCGCTACAGTGCAGAAGACATGGCAATGCTAGAAGATTTAGCATACCGCGTGGCGATCGCCCTCGACAACGCCAGACTTTATGCAGAAGCGCAGCAAGCACTATCTCAAACAGCGCAATCCTTCGCCTTAATTGACGCGCTGTTAGAAGCATCTCCCCTAGCGATTTGCTTTCTCGATCGCGAAATGCGCTTCATCCATATCAATCAAGTATTAGCAGAACTCAACGGTTTGCCGATAGAACAGCATCTCGGCCAAGACTTCCGGCAATTGTTGCCAAAATATGCAGCCAAATTTGCGCCGATAATTCAGCAAGTTTTAGAAACCGGTCAGCCTGTTTTAAACTTAGAAATGAGTGGCGAACCGGATGGGAAACCGGGATATTTCGGTTACTGGGTAGCAAACTACTACCCAGTTAAAAATGAAAGAGAAGAAATAATCGGAGTCGGCCTAATTCTCACAGATATTACCGCAGCAAAACAAACAGAATTAGCTTTGCGGGAAAGCGAAATGCGCTGCCGCAGCGTGGTAGAATCTAACATGATCGGCATCGGTTTCTGGGATGCCAACGGCGAAGTTACTGACGCTAACGACGCCTTGCTGGAAATGATCCGATATACGAGGGAAGACTTAGTTTCAGGACAGATTCGCTGGGTCGATATCACGCCGCCGGAATACGGAGAACTCGATCGCGCCGCCATCGCTCAAATCGCACAATCAGGAAGTTGCGCGCCTTATGAAAAAGAATACATCCGCAAAGACGGGACGCGCTTCCCAATTTTAGTCGGCGCCGGAAACTTGCAAGGATGCACAGACAAAGGATCGTTCTTCGTGCTGGATATTACCGATCGCAAACAAGCCCAAAACCAGCTTGGAGAAAACGAAATACGCATTCGCCGCCAACTAGCAGAACTCGACTTAGTTTACAACACCACACCGGTCGGGCTGTGCTTTGTCGATACCAATTTGCGCTACATCCGCATCAACGAATGCCTCGCTCAGATCAACGGTCGCTCGATCGCAGAGTACCTCGGGCGCACCGTTAGAGAAGCGAGTCCGGAAATCGCCGATATGCTAGAGCCGATTTACCGCCAAGTGCTGGCGACGCAAACCCCCGTGACAGACTTGGAAATTAAGGCTGAAACCCTGCAACAGCCAGGAGTTTTGCGGGATTGGCAAATCAGCTTTTACCCCGTGATCGATGAATCCGGAACACTGCTGGGAGTCAGCACCGTGGTTGCGGAAATCACCGATCGCAACCAAGCAAAACGAGTAGTGCAGCAAAGCGAAGCCATATTCCGGCGGCTGTTCGAGTCAAATATTTTCGGAGTCGCGATCGGTGATTTGAGCGGCCGCATCGCCTACGCCAACCAATCCCTGCTCAACATGGTCGGCTACACCCGCTCAGATTTGCTCTCCGGTCAAATGCGGTGGGACAGGATGACCCCCCCCGAATACCTGCACCTCGACGCCGTGGCGGCGCAAGAACTGCGAGTTAAGGGAGTCGCAACTCCTTTCAAGAAAGAGTACATCCGCAAAGATGGCAGCCGCGTGCCGATTCTGATGGGCGGTACGATCCTGTGCCCGGACGCTCGCGAACCAGAGACGATCGTCGCATTTTACATCGACTTGACCGAGATATCGCGGGTGGAAGCAGAACTCAAAAAGAATCAAGAACGGCTGCAAATCGCTCAGCAAGCAGGCAAAATCGGAACTTTTGAATGGAACGTCCAAACCGACGATCTCGCGTGTACGCCGGAATTAGAGGCTTTGTACGGGCTGCCGTCCGGCGCTTTAGACAGCTATCAAAGTTGGGCGCAAATGCTGCATCCAGACGATCGCGCTGTTACCGAACAGCAGGTAAAAGCTGCGGGGGCTTCCGGGGAGGAATTAAACATTGAGTTCCGCATTTGCCGCCCCGACAAAAGCGTGGGCTGGATTGCTTGCAGGGCTAAGGGGTTTCCCGACGATCGCGGTTTGCCTTGGCGGACGATCGGAGTGAACGTCGATATCACCGATCGCAAACAAGCAGAAGCAGCGCGATCGCACCTCAATCAAACTTTAGAAGCCTTGATTCAGGCTTGTCCCCTGGCAATTACCGTTTTGGACACCGACGACGGCACTGTGAAAATGTGGAACCCAGCCGCCGAGAGGATTTTTGGCTGGTCCGAATCAGAGGCGTTAGGTCAATTTGCGCCCAGCGTTCCCGCAGACAAGCGGGAGGAATTCATGGCGAATTTGAAACGAATTCGCGAAGGAAACGCGATCGCCGACATGGAAACCCAGCGCCAAAGGAAAGACGGCAGCTCGATCGACATCAGTTTGTGGGCAACTCAAGTCCGCGACAGCAACGGGAACATCAACTGTATGTCGATCGTCACCGACATCAGCGATCGCAAGCAATTGGAGGCCCAACGCGCTCAGTTGCTCGATCGCGAACAGGCCGCGCGGGCCCAAGCAGAAGCCATCAACCGCCTGAAAGACGAGTTTCTAGCCACTCTTTCCCACGAACTGCGCACGCCTATAAATGTGATTATGGGCTGGGCACAGACGTTGCGCACCCGCCCCTACACCGAAGAGGATTTAGCTTCCGGTTTGGAAGCGATCGAGCGTCAGTCGAGGGTGCAGGTGCAGGTAGTGGAAGATTTGCTCGATGTTTCCCGGATTATTCAAGGTAAGCTGGCTCTGAAACCCGGCTGGTTCATCATGAGACAGACGATTGAGTTTGCTCTGAAATCAGTTCGTTTGGCGGCCAAGGCTAAGTCTGTCACCGTTTCCTCAGAATTTGACCCCGCAGTCAGCTTGATGTGGGGCGACGCCCCGAGGGTGCAGCAGGTAGTGTCGAATTTGCTGACTAACGCCGTGAAGTTTACGCCTTCGGGGGGAAATGTGGAACTGCGCTTATCTGCGGTAGCTGTTACCGATTCCTCATCACCTAATTACGTGCAAATTACTGTCAGCGATACCGGAAAGGGCATTTCCCAAGAGTTTCTGCCCTACGTGTTCGATCGCTTCCGACAAGCAGACGGCTCGATTACTAGGCATCAAAACGGTTTGGGACTGGGATTGGCGATCGTCCGGCACTTGGTGGAACTCCACGGTGGCACTGTGACTGCGGAAAGTCCGGGTAAAAACAAGGGTGCGACATTTACGGTGAAACTGCCGCTCAAACAGCGTCGGAAATACCAGCCAAAGTTGAGAGAGGAAAGCAACTCCCCTCAAATCCGTCCGGGTATTTTGGCAGGTTTAAAGGTATTGGTAGTTGACGGCGAACCCGACAACCGCGAGTTTTTGATTGTGGCGATCGAAGAGTTGGGGGCGACTGCGACTGCGGCTGCTTCGGCTGCAGAGGCGATCGACATTTTACAGCAGTCGCCGCCGGATATTTTAGTCAGCGATATCGCTATGCCCGTTGAGGACGGCGACTCGCTGATCCGCCAAGTGCGATCGTCCGCATCCGACAAAATCAAGCGCTTGCCGGCCGTGGCGCTGACAGCTTATGCTAGCGAACAAGACCGCGATCGGGCGATCGCCGCGGGTTACAACGAACATTTAACAAAGCCGATCGAACCCGCTGTATTCGCCGCCGTTTTAGCAAAGTTAACAAATTTGCAGTAACGCGATCGGGCGTTACTGCAAACTCTGACTCTTGTAAACTAAACAACCAAAAGTGCGAGAGTGAAGGAGGAAAAATTATTCCTACAGCAGCGCAGTTACTCAAATGCTTTGTAGTTTGCTATGAATTAACAAATATGTATCAGCCTATCTACATAGTGCGGCTCGATGAACGCACAAATTACCTGTATATTTTGGCTGGTGAAACTATTGAAATAGAGATTTATCCTAACGGGCAATGGAGATACTGTGATGAACAAGCCTAATTTTCAAGCTATGAGCAGAAAGGAATTGCGAGCTTACGTACTTGCTCACCGAGAAGATAATGAGGCTTTCTATGCTTTGGCGGACCGGCTGCACGAATCAGTAGCCGCCACAGAGGCTGCCGTTGTTAAATGGTTGCACTTCCAGCATCCCAATCAAACTATTAATAAAATTTCCGAAAGCTCCTCTAGCTTGATTTTGACAGATGGGGAGGGAAATCAAACAGAAATTAAAATTCAAGTTATGGGCAGTTATCTGCCGAATAATAAGCCATTAATCGAGCTGTTAATTAACGATATGATTTCCCATACACAGAAACAACATATAAAAACTCTGGCTGTTTTTGTTAGTAGAAATGAATCAACTGCCAAACAGCTAGAAACAGAACTGACAGAGGCAAATTTTGACAGCCGCGCCCAATCTTCGCTGGTAGTTGGCTATATTGAACCCGGAGGAAAATTTCAGAGCCTACCAGGCGCAACAATTGCCGGGGTAAAGGCAGACCACAGCAGTTAAAATTCGATCGCCAGCCCAATTGGTTCACACCCATGCCCATTTATCCCTTCAACCGCCCAGCCGCCAAACTTTTCAGCAAGCTGCCCCTGCGAACGGTTCTGATTGTTCCGTTTGTTTTGCAAACGGTAAGTGTAGTCGCGCTAGTGAGCTTTCTTTGTTTCAAAAGCGGTCAGGAATCAGTTGAGAATGTAGCGCATCAGCTAATCGAACAAGTAGGAGAACGGATTAGCGATCGCCTCACAGATCGGGATGGGCTGTCGGCAATCAATACCTTTCTGGCTAGGCTGCACTTCTCTGCATCGGGACAGACTTTTATTATGGATCGATCGGGGAATCTGATTGCCACATCCACACGAGAAACACCCTTGGTGACGCAAGCAAAAAACCAACCGACGCCATTGCTAGCCATCAACAGCAAGGACGCCCGAACGCGAGATATTGCTCGACAACTCGCCAACCGATTTGGGAACTTCCGCACGCTGCAAACAACCCAGAAATTTACCCTGGCGAACAACCGCTCGCGGCAGTTTGTCCGCGTCACTCCCTATCGAGATTTCCGCGGCTTGGATTGGTTGATTGTGGTGGTGGTGCCAGAGTCTGATTTCATCGATCGCCTTCAAGCAAATACGCGCAACACATTGTGGTTGTGCGCCGCTACGCTGCCGCTGGCGATCGCGATCGCATTGTTGACTTCCCGTTGGGTGACAAAGCCAATTATGCGCTTGAATACCGCCGCCAAAAATGTTGCCAAAGGAAAATGGGATCGACCTTTAGAAATTAGACGCTTGGATGAAGTCGGAGAACTGACCAATTCCTTTAATCTTATGGCAGCACAACTGCAAAAGGCTTTTACAGACCAAAAAGCTTTAAATGAAGCTTTAGCGCAGAGCGAGAGCCAACTGAAGCAATTTATCGAAGCCATACCTGCGGGAGTATCTATCCACGATGCCTCCGGTCAAGCCGTGTACTTCAACGAAACTGCCAAGCATTGGCTCGGCGTAGAAACTATCCCCGATGCGACTTTACAAGAAGCAGTAAAAGTTTATCAAATGTACCGCAAAAACCAGCCGTATCCAACTGAAGAACTGCCTGCATTCCGAGCGCTGCGCGGCGAAACGGTGTTCCTTGACGATTTAGAACTTCATCGAGATGGGAAATTTATTCCTTTTGAGGTGCGCGCCACACCAATTTTCGACGAAGGCGGAAATATTATTTATGCCCTGATTATTTTTTATAACATCGCACAGCGCAAACAATCTGAAAAAATATTAACTGACTACAATCGCACTTTAGAATCCGAAGTTGCGGAACGTACCTACGCCTTAGCTCGTGCTAACGAAATATTACAATATGAAATAGCCGAGCGCCAATTGATCGAGCAAAAACTTTACACCTCTACCGAGCAAGTTCTACAAATATTTGAGTCAATTGCCGATATTGTATTAATTTTTGAATTACCAGAAAAAACGATAAAAATTATACCTACCAAGGGCATTTCTCACTACAACTATCAGACGAGTCAGATTGACTCGATCATCGAACAATTTTTTCATGAGGAAAGCGAGGAGATTTATTTCGCTCAAGTTCGACAGGCATTGGAAATTAAACAAACGATTAGTTTTGATTACAGTCAGCAGATTAATAATCAAGAAGTTTGGTTTGCTGCTAAAATTTCGCCGCTGTCCGATCGCTCTGCGGTTTGGGTAGCGCGCGACATTAGCGATCGCCAGTTAGCCGAATCCCGACTGCTGGAAGCCCAAAAAATTGCTCGTATTGGTAGTTGGGAACACGATATCGCCACAAACACAACCACTTGGAGTGAGGAACTCTATCGCATTTACGAGTTCGATCCGACTCAAAAACCGCTGCCAACCGAACAATTAATCGAGCGTTTTCATCCAGAGGATCGATCGCGCTATGTCGCAATACTTCGCGATAGAGCTATGTCGGGACAAAGCTTTGAAATCGATCTGCGGCTGATCCGAAGAGATGGCTCGCTCTGTTACATAGAAGTCAGAGGGAAACCGCTTTACGATGAAAAAGGGCAGTTGATGCGTTTGTTTGGCACTGTCTTGGATATTAGCGATCGCAAACAAGCCGAGTCAGCTTTGCGAGAAAGCGCGCAGGGAGAACAAGCCATCGCCCGATCGATCGATCGCATCCGTCAGTCCTTAGATATTGACACAATATTCAAAACTACAACCTCTGAACTGCGACAAACCCTAAAATGCGATCGTGTCGGTATCTATCGTTTTAATCCTGATTGGAGCGGGGAATTTGTTGCCGAATCACTGGCTCCGGGCTGGATATCTCTGATGCAACAAACTGACGATTTTAATTTTCCAAACACTCTCCTCGAAGACTCTCGCTGTACCGCGAAAACTATGCAAGCCTCCGGTGAACCAGTGCGAGATACCTATCTACAAAGAAATCAAGGCGGTATGTATGCTAGAGGCGTTCCTTACCACATAATTGAAGACATATACAGCGCTGGGTTGAGTCCTTGTTACCTGCAACTGTTAGAGCAATTTCAAGCTAGAGCCTACGTTATTTTTCCTATATTTTGCGGCAGTCAACTTTGGGGTTTGCTCGCCAGCTATCAAAATTCTGCACCCCGCACTTGGCGCGAAGCAGAAATCAATATTGGGGTGCAAATTAGCACTCAACTGGGAGTCGCCTTACAACAAGCTCAATTGCTCGAAGCTACTCAGCAGCAATCGCTACTGCTCCAAGAAGCCGCCTGGGCAGCAGAAGCCGCCAACGTCGCGAAAAGCACTTTCCTGGCAAATATGAGCCACGAACTCCGCACCCCGCTCAACGCAATTCTGGGATTCTCCCAATTGATGCAGCGTTCTACCAACCTCAGTCGCGAACAGCAGGAAAATATCCGCATTATCAACTGCAGCGGAGAACACTTGCTAGCTCTGATCAATCAAATATTAGATTTAGCCAAAATAGAGGCGGGACGCATTACCCTCAACCCAACAGACTTTAAATTAAGCAGCTTGCTGAACGATGTAAAAGAGATGTTCCAACTTCAGGCACGGGAGCAACAATTACAGTTAACATTTGACTGCTCTAGCGATATTCCCGAATACGTGCAAACCGATCAACTTAAGTTGCGCCAAGTTTTAATTAATCTGCTTTCTAACGCCATTAAGTTTACGAAAAAAGGAGGAATTGCGGTAAGAGTAAGTGCGGGTATGGATCGTGAAAACCAGCAATTACCAATCACTAATTATCAATTACATTTTGAAATAGAAGACACTGGTTTCGGCATGGCTCCTGAAGAGTTAGAGCGGCTTTTTCAACCGTTTGTGCAAACCAAAACAGGGGCAGCATCTCAGCAGGGAACAGGGTTGGGGCTGGCTATCAGCCAGCAGTTTATCAAGCTGATGGGTGGCATGATTACTGTGTGCAGTGAAGAAGGACGCGGCACAACCTTCGCGTTTGATATCTCCGTCAGCGCCGTTGAGGCCCCGGCGGCTCAACCCCTACAGCCGCCGCGTCGGGTGATAGCTCTAGAACGCAACCAACCGCGCTATCGTATTTTGATTGTGGACGATCGAGCCGACAACCGCCAACTGCTGATCGAACTCCTCGCTGCCTTTAACTTTGAACTCCAAGAAGCCAGCAACGGCATAGAAGCTATTGAAATGTGGTCGAGTTTTGAGCCACACTTAATTTTTATGGATATGTGGATGCCCGTGATGGATGGACAGGAAGCGACGAAACGTATTAAAGCCACGGTTAAAGGTCAAGCTACCCCCATTATTGCCCTGAGTGCCGGTAACGCCGAGGAAGCGCGAACCGTTACTGTATCAGATGATTGCGATGACTTTATCCACAAACCCTTTCGAGATACAGAAATCTTTGCCACCCTGCACAAACATCTCGGAGTGCGTTACATTTACGAGGAACCGGAGAGCGTTCCCGACTCAACTCACATCGAAGCTCCCACTCCAGAGACTGTTGCAGCTTTACCCGCAGATTGGCTGGCAGCTTTAGAGAAAGCCACAATTGAGTGCGATTTAGAGTTAATACTTATCCAAATTGAACGAATTCGCGATCGAAATGACGCTTTAGCTAGCGCTCTAGCCGCATTGGCTAACGAGTTTCAGTTCAACCAAATACTAGCTCTCATCCATCCCGAAATAAAATAAAAACGATATTATATCGGGTTTGTATTGAGTACGACCGTCCTCATAAAACCCGCTCGGACGGTCGTACTCAATACAAACCTATAAATGTTATTTTACCAAACTAGATATGAATCGCGAACCAACTCCCGTCTTAAAAGGGAATATTTTAATTGTTGATGATATTCCGGCTAATTTGCAGCTTTTAGCTCAAATACTCTCGCAGCAAGGGTACAAAACACGCACCGCACCCGATGGCAAACTAGCTCTGCGGTCGATCGAATTAACTGCTCCTGACTTGATTTTGCTGGATATCATGATGCCCGGTATGGACGGCTACAAAGTCTGCCAAGCATTGAAAGCTTCTCCCACAACCAAGGACATTCCGGTTATTTTTATCAGTGCTTTAAATGAAGTGTTTGATAAAGTCAAAGCCTTTGAACTTGGTGGTATAGATTATATCACAAAACCGTTTCACGAACAAGAAGTTCTGGCCCGCGTCTCAAATCAACTCGTGCAGCGCCAGTTGTTTCAACAAACGCAATCCTACGCCCAGCAACTCGAACAAACCGTAACTGAACTCAAGAAGACTCAAGCTCAGTTAATACAGAAGGAAAAAATGGCTTCTTTAGGTCAGCTAGCGGCAGGAATTGCTCACGAAATCAACAATCCCGTTAGCTTTATCTACGGCAATCTTGCTCTAGCGGCGGACTATGCGCGAGATTTGCTTCGCCTCGTCGAATTGTACCGACATTACTACCCGCACCCCCTTCCAGAAATTATCGGCGAATTGGACGAAATTCAACCCGACTTCATCGCAGAGGATTATCCAAAACTGCTGAATTCGATGAAAGATGGTGCTTCTCGGATCAGTCAAATTGTGATGTCTTTGCGCAACTTCTCCCGCCTTGGCGAACAAAAGTACAAGTCAGTGGATATTCATGAAGGCATTGACAATACTTTAGTTATTTTGCAGCACCGACTGAAGGGAGCAAACAAAGCTGGTGAGATAGAGGTCATTAAGCACTACAGCCAACTGCCAAGAGTCACCTGTTACGCCAGTGAATTAAATCAGGTGTTCATGAACCTGCTAAGTAATGCTATTGATGCCCTGCAAACTCAACCGTCTCCCCGAAAAATTACCATCAGCACTTCAGTAAGTTGTGAGTCAGAATCGGCCCTGCACAATCAAGATTCCAAATTAGCCACTCACAACTATAAATCGGTTGTTATTCACATTGCCGATAACGGTTGTGGGATGAGTGAGGAAGTGCGCCACCAGATATTTGACCCATTTTTTACTACGAAGCCTGTAGGCAGCGGTATTGGATTAGGGTTGGCAATCAGTCACGATATTGTAGTGGAAAAACATCGAGGGCAAATCAGTTGTATTTCTGCTCCGGGCCGAGGAGCTAAGTTAATTGTGCAGATTCCGATCTGTGTTAAATCTTAACTGTTAAAATGTTAAGAGACGGAGATGATATATCAGATAGATTGTAGCCGAGAATCTGTAGGGAAACGGCAATGCCGTGTCCGGGGCGGGAATTAGGGAAACGGCATTGCCGTTTCCCTACTGTTCGCAGTAAGGACTATTGTATTTACTTTAAATCGAGCAATCCGCTCGTTTTCAGCTTGGGATTAAACCGAATTTCTTCAGTTACACCGCGAGCTTTCAGCAGCGAAAAAATTTCATTTTCTACGCGCCGCGCCACATTTTTCAACAATTTATCTTTGGCAATTTCATCGGCGAAGATACCTTCATAGTTTGCCGTTTCTTGGGCAGTCATCACAGTTTTGGTGTCGATGGGATCGTTCCACTTGGCAGCATCGACACCGTTACCTTGGGGTTCGGAACCGTTTTCTGCAATCCAACTCGAGCGGATGCTTTCTAGAATAGTGCGGCTGGGTTTGTCGATAGTTTGGATTTTCAGCCAGTAGCAATATTGGGTTTGCCGTACCAAATGCTGTTTGAGGCTGAGGTAAATATCGCGAGAATAACCGACAAATTGCAGGACTTTCTCGTTGTCAAAAATTGCGTAAACGCCAATTTTTCCCTGGGTAAAATCGGGCAATTTCCCCTCGGAGTCAATGTAGGGAATGAATTCTAAGCTGGCGAGAGAGTGAATTTCTTCTGTCATCCGATTTTAGATTTTAGATTTTAGATTTTAGATTCAACCACAGATGAACCAGCCTTGACCTAACTCTTGAAAACGCGATAAACGGCACAGAGGCGGCTTGGTTTAAATATTTTGGCTTGGAACATGAAATTAGGCGGGACGTTGACGATCGCAAAATCGCTCGATTCGTGATATTTTTCAAATTCAGCAGGCATTCCCTTCGGCGTCTCGCTGCTGTAAGGGACGGGCTGAAAAAGTAACTCGGCAAACTCAATGCGCGAGCATTGCAATTGTAGGGCTACTTGTTGGAGAAAGCTGTCACCGGTTAATGAAGCGAACAGTGCAGTTTTAGCATCAGGTTCGAGGACAAAACTGCTATCGTAGCTTTCAATAATCTTAAGACCCATTTTCTGTGTACTCCTGACAGACGGCGGTTAACGGTTATCAGTTATCAGTTAACTGTTGATTGAGCGATCGACTTAATCCTGAATTTTACATGAGATTGACCGTTTTGAAGGCAGAAGGTATTCGGCATGAGGTCAATCGATTTTAGATTTTAGATTTTAGATTTTAGATTGAAGCATTGACCCCACGGATAAATCTGGGGGCTTGTATCCTGGATGCTTTCGGTCAATAAAAATACCACAATCCCGAAAATTTGACAAATAGCCCTGATTTATTTGCCGATCGCTTTTATCATGTCCCTATCGCCATCTATCAGACTACGACTAAAAGGCTATGCAGAAGATTGAAAAAGCATCATTCCCAACTTTGAGAAGTGCCCCGAACCAGCCGGATTGGCTAGAATTCGCAGAATACGCCTCTGTTGCCGGTTCAGCGATTGGCGCGATTGCTGCTGGATTGTCAGGCCAAATTCTCTACGCTGTTGCCCCTTTAACCGCAGCACTCTCGCTGAATCTCGCCAATCGCCAGCGTTTCGAGCAACAAATGCAACACAAGGCAAATTCTGCGATCGCGGACGTACAGGCCGCTGTAGAACGTCGATCGCAGCAAGTTCAGATACTACCTGGACAACCTGCGGAACTCTACACCGCTGTCTCCGACTTGCAGCAGAAACTCCAGGGCTTGGAATCCGGCGCCATCGCCGAGGTACAAGCTGCCGTAGCCTCCCTCGAACGCCAAGCGCAGGCGCTTCCGGCAGATTCTCAGGAGTTCAACAGCATCCTGTTGGATTTGCAGCAAAAAGTGCGCATTTTGGAAAATAGTGCCCTCAGAGAGCATGATTGGGAAAATGTCAACCTCCGATTTTTATTGGTGAACGAAAAGTTAACTGAAGTTAAAACTCTTACAGCTCAGTTGCAGGAGCGATCGAACGAAGTAGACTTGGAGACAATCCAAGCTTCTGTGAAGCAATTGCAGGATTTGCTCGATCGACCCACAATAGACACAGAAATGCTGCAAACCGAGATGCAGCATTTGCAGCAGCAAGTTTCCGAATTGCAGCGGCAAAATCAAGAAATTGTCAAGCCTTATTTGCAGCGTCTGACTCGCGCCGTGAAGAAACTATCAACAAATTAGTCGTTAGTTATGAGTTTTTCGTAGGCTGCTGCGCGCACTTTCCCTCCTTCTTTCGTAGGGTGCGCCGGGCCGCGCACCTTACCAATTACCAATTACCCATTACTAAATTTTTGCCAAGCTTGCCAGAAAATATAAATCGATAAGATTGCCAAGAGCGATCGAAAAGCTAAACTAACAATACGATCGGGCAATCTCGGCAAAAACCGCGTGCTCACCTGCACCCCCAACAAACCGCCGCCGCCCAGAATCAACCCCACAACCCACAAAACATTCCCGCGCGCCGCGTGTCCAGCCGTCGCGGAAATGGCCGTGATGACGATGACGCCCAAGCTCGTTTGAATTGCAGTTTTAATGCTTTCTCCTAACAGCAAAATTTGCAGGGGAACCATAATCACGCCGCCGCCTACGCCAAACAAACCCGCTAATAAACCCGCAGCACTGCCGGTAGCAATTTTAGCAAAAGTTGGATGGAATAAAATATTTGAATTTTGTGGTAATTGGTAATTGGTAATTGGTAATTGAGGATTTTCCCCTTGTCCCGCTTGTCCTCCTAGTTCCCCTTGTTCTGCTTCCGCTTTCTTCTTAGCTGTCACGCGCTTGCGAACTTCAATTAAATAAATATTCAGCCACAGCAACAGCCCAAAACTAAGTAACAGCAAGTAAGGCGGAAATATCCCCGCCAAATAAGCACCGATTTGTGCTGTGATGACGGCGGGAAATCCGATGCCGGCGACTTGACTCAAGCTGAGGTAGCCCATGCGCCAATTCTGGATGCTGCCAGAAATAGCTGTAATGACGATCGACAAACCGCTAGTAGCAACCGCTTGCACCGGAGTGTAATTGAGAGTCACCAACAAAGGCACGATCACCGTACCGCCGCCGATACCCAAAAAACCAGCTAGAATTCCGGCAAAAAGTCCGGCCGCACCCAGAATCAATAATTCACTGATAGTCATTAGTCATTAGTCAGTAGTTAACAGTCAACAGTCAACAGTTAACAGTCAACAGTCAACAGTTAACAATCAACAATCAAATTTTAAGAGTCATTAGTTGTGCCGTCGGGCATAATTGCCCGCCTCAAATCTGCATCGCGGAAGTTAGTTCGATTGAGATTAGCATCAATCAAAACCGCTTCCATCAAAACAGCCCCGCTAAAATTAGACCAGCAAAGCTTTGCCCGGTACAAATTAGCACCGCTCAAATTAGCTTTTGCCAGCGTTGACCAACTCACATTAGCAACTCTCAAATTAGCATTGCTCAGATTAGCTTCGCTCAGATTAGCTCCAATCATCGTTACTTGGCGCAAGTCTGCACCAGTCAGGTTGGCCCCGCTGAGCATCGCCCCGCTGAGAACTGCCTGATTCAGGTTAGCTCTTTCTAAAAGCGACTCGCTAAGGATGGCATTTGTCAGGTTTACCGCTTTGAGAGTTGACCAACTCAAATTTGCTTTCATCAAATTAATGCGAATCATGCTAGCGTCGGTTAAGTTGGCCGCAAACAAATTCGCTTCGGTAAAGTTGGCTTCGGTCAAATTAGCTTCCGTCAAATTAGCCTTGGTCATGTTGACTTCTCTCGCCATTGAGCCGCGAAGGTTGGCTCCCATCAGGTTAGCCCCGCTGAGATTGGCGCGGCTCAAATCAGTACCGATCAGATTTGCTTCGGTCAAATTAGCTTCCGTCAAGTCCACCCCTGGCAATTTCACCTCGCGCAAGTTCGCTCCCGTCAGGTTAGCGCCTTTGAGGTTTGCGTCTTGGAAATTCGCTCTGGTAAAGTTAGCCTCGCTGAGGTTTACCCCTTGTAAGTCGGCCCCGGCGAGGTTAATTTCTCGAAAATTTCTTTCTCCGGCCGCATATTGCCTCAGAATTCGATCGGCCTCCATGTCATTCGCCTCGCAATTGTTTTCAAACGTTAGAGTGATGGGTGTTACCACATCATCCCAGATAACTACGGTATTCACCCTGCACCTGTAGTATCTGTAGAATCTTTGCACTGCTTTGGTGGCAATGCTGTGCTGCTGCCTCCTAAAAGGCCTGACAAATATCAACGCTTCTGAGAAAATCAACAATAGGGTAAAACTCTCGGCACTGGGCACTCAAACAGCCAGCAGCAAAGAAAAACAGACAACTGAACAACAGACAACTGACAAAGGAAATTTTAAAATGCCTGAAAATTTGAGAAGCCAAGCTGTGACTGGGGGCGTGCAGCGCGCGCCCAACCGGGCAATGCTGCGGGCAGTCGGTTTTGGCGACGGCGATTTCACTAAGCCGATTGTGGGGATTGCCAACGGGTACAGCACGATTACGCCCTGCAACATGGGATTGAACGACCTCGCTTTGCGGGCTATTGCGAGTGCAAAGGAAGCCGGGGCAATGCCGCAGGTGTTCGGTACGATTACTATCAGCGACGGGATCTCGATGGGAACTCAAGGGATGAAATATTCTCTGGTGTCGAGAGATGTGATTGCTGATTCGATAGAAACTGTTTGCAACGGCCAAAGTATGGACGGGTTGCTGGCTGTCGGCGGTTGCGATAAAAATATGCCGGGGGCGATGATTGCGATCGCCCGCATGAACATTCCTGCTATTTTTGTTTACGGCGGCACAATCAAACCCGGACACCACAACGGACGGGATTTAACCGTCGTCAGCGTTTTTGAAGCAGTCGGTCAATTCAGCGCCGCCAAAATTGACGAAACAGAACTCAATGCAGTGGAACACAAAGCTTGTCCCGGCGCTGGTTCTTGCGGCGGAATGTTCACAGCAAATACGATGTCGAGCGCTTTTGAAGCGATGGGCATGAGTTTGCCTTATTCTTCGACAATGGCTGCTGAGGATGCCGAAAAAGCTGACAGCGCTGCCGAATCTGCAAAAGTTGTGGTGGAAGCTGTCCGCAAACAGTTGTTACCCAGCCAGATTTTGACTCGCAAGGCTTTTGAAAATGCGATCGCGGTAATTATGGCAATCGGCGGTTCAACCAATGCTGTGCTGCATTTATTGGCCATTTCAAATGCGATCGGAGTTGAACTGTCCCTCGACGATTTTGAAACTATTAGAGCGAAAGTGCCGGTGCTGTGCGACCTCAAACCCAGCGGCAAATACGTAGCAACCGATTTGCACAAAGCCGGCGGCATTCCTCAAGTAATGAAAATGCTGTTAAAACAGGGTTTGCTGCACGGCGACGCGCTGACAATTACCGGTCAAACTGTTGCTGAAGTGTTGGCAGATATTCCAGCCGAACCCCGCACCGACCAAGATGTCATCCGCCCTTGGAACAACCCGCTTTACGCCCAAGGACATTTAGCAATTCTGAGGGGAAATCTGGCAACAGAAGGAGCCGTTGCTAAAATTACTGGCGTTAAAAAACCGATAATTACCGGCCCGGCGCGGGTATTTGAATCTGAAGAAAATTGTTTGGATGCAATTTTAGCGGGCAAAATTCAAGCCGGAGATGTGATTGTGATCCGCTACGAAGGGCCCAAAGGCGGGCCGGGAATGCGCGAAATGTTAGCACCAACTTCGGCAATTATTGGCGCAGGTTTGGGCGATTCTGTCGGGTTAATTACTGACGGCCGCTTCTCTGGCGGAACTTACGGCATGGTTGTAGGTCACGTTGCACCAGAAGCGCAAGTTGGTGGCACAATTGCTTTGGTAAAAGAGGGCGATTCGATTACAATTGATGCTAAAAATCGCTTGTTGCAGCTCAATGTTTCTGATGCAGAATTGGAGCAGCGGCGCGCTCTTTGGCAGCCTCCTCAACCTCGGTATACTAAAGGCGTTTTGGCTAAATATGCTAAGTTGGTTTCTTCTAGCAGTGTTGGTGCTGTGACTGATTTGGGTTTGGGTTAAAGTAGGAGTTTTTGTAACCGCAGATCGAGGCAGATAAACGCAGAGGAACGCAGATAAAATCCTATCTGCGTTCCTCTGTTTCCATCCGCTGATATCTGCGGTTACAAAATTCCCAAATTAACTGCGCTGATTCAAAAAGCGGCCTGCCATCGACATGGCGTCAGTAATATCTACGTCGCCGTCTCCATCTGCATCTAAAAACGTATTCAAAACGGGATTGCTGCCTGGGGCTGTGTTTTGGGCGTTGCTGCCAGTTTTTAGCAAATTCAGCACCAGCGGCACCAAAACAGGTATCATCGCCTGCACTGTGGCGTTATTCAAACCGGTTCTGTGGGCGATATCGTTTATTATCTGCGTCAGTTCGCCTGCTCCGAACAAACTCTGTACCGCTTCCGGATTGGGATTTGTGCCGCTAAATTGGTTGACAACTTCTTGAGCTTGTGCGTCTCCCGACTGCGATCGCACGTCTTGCAATGCCGATCGCACGTATCCGCCCAAAACCGACATTGCTAGCTGAGTCGTGCCCGTATTGACGCCCTGGTTGCTGCTCAACTGCTCTACCGCACCCAAAATGTTGCCCAACTCATTGGGACTTGCTTGTTGGTTGGGATTGTCGATCGCGCTCAAAATTTGGTCAAATAGTCCCATAATTTTTGCTCCGTACAGTTGTTTCTCAACTTTAAATTATAGCAACTCCTGTTTTTCAAGATTACGAAAAATTGTTTTGAGTTGGGTATTATCACTCATCTATTGGCGTAGCGACAGCCAGTCAATCGATTTTAGATTTTAGATTTTAGATTTTAGATTAAAGAATTGAAGCATTGATCCCACGGATAAATTCGGGGGATTGTTTATTGGATACAGGTTTTTTATTTCTCCACTGATGAATCCGGGGGCTTGTATCCTGGATGCTTTCGGTCAGTAAGCAATCTCATACCATTTTAGATTTGAGATTTGAGATTTGGAATGAATTATGACATCAGAGTTTAGATTGCGGGCTTAGAATGGTCTTCTTTTTTGAAAGCGATCTAAAAACTGATAATTTTTATTGTTTTACAGTTCCTCTCTCCTCGGACTTGGTTGACAAGTTCTCGTTGTAGAGGCAATTATCTTCGCGAGAAATTGGAGGTTCTAAGAGCGTATTTGGCATTAAATCATCCTGCTTAATCGGCAGGGCGATCGTAAATTCCGTCCCCCTTCCCACCTCCGACCAAAAGTTAATTGTCCCGCCGTGTTTCTTAACAATAATTTCGCGACCGATTGCCAATCCCAAACCAGTACCTACACCTCTCGGTTTAGTCGTAAAGAATGTTTGAAACATTTTTTCTTGACTTGCTGGCGCTATTCCCGTACCGTTATCGGAAATTCGCACTACCACTGAGTCTTCGTCTAAGTATTCTGTAGCAATCACAATCCTGGGCAAAAAAATCGGTGCTTCCTGTTTGATTGATTCCGAAGCCGATTGTTTTTTCGCCTCCTCAAAACTTGTTTTCTCACTTTTTGCTTTCTCTTCCACAGCATCTAGTGCATTGTTCAGAATGTTCACAAACACCTGGTAAAGCAAACCCATATAGCCTTCAACATTCGGAATGTTCCCGTAATTTTGCACCACTTCAACACCCTGTTTGATTCGGCTGTTGAGAATCAGCAAACTGCTGTCTATGCAGGCGTGCAAATCGACGGGATGAGGGGCCGCATCGTCGAGGCGAGAAAAATCTTTCAAACTTAAGATAATAGCTTTGGCTCTTTCAGCGCCTACTTGCATCGAGTCAAATATTTTCATCAAATCTTCTTTGAGAAAATCGATGTCTATTTCTTCGCCTTTCGCGATCACTGCGGCAGGCGGCTTGGAAATTTCTGTTTCGTAAGTGTTGAGCAAATCTAAAATATCTTCAACATAATGTTTCGCCGGGTCGATATTGGCATATATAAAATTGATTGGGTTGTTAACTTCGTGAGCAACACCGGCCAACATCCGCCCCAAACTTGCCATTTTCTCATTTTGAAGTATGTGGCTTTCTTGTCCGGCTTTCAATTCTTCTAGCAAATGATTTACTTTCTGAATCAGTTGATTCAGCGAAGCTGCCAATACTCCCACTTCATCGGTGCTGGTAACAGGTACTTGCAACTGAAAATTAGACTCTTGGGTCACTCGCTGAGCGATATTAGTTACAGCGGCGAGGGGTTTGGCGATCGCCCGACTGGTGAAGCCCGCCAGCAGTGCTGCAACGACGATCGACAGTGCCATGCTACCAAAAATTATTTGCACCCGCAGCGCCTGCGCTCGCAGCAGGGCCTCCCCCGCTGCATCTTCTTGCTCTTGGGCGCGATCGATAATTTCTGCTATATCATTGACCGCCCTATCTAGTTCCAACCCAATTTTATCTCGATCTAAATTCGACAGCAACTTGCGTTTAACACTTTTTTGATCGGGGTTGTTTGGCAAATTACTTATTTTTTGATTGACAATTTCTAGCTGATGAAGGTAATTAGACAGTAGCGAAGCGTAATTGGTTTTAAAATTTTGTAAACCTTCTACCTCTTCCATGTCTTTATGACTTTCAATTTCAGATATGGACAACTTCAAACTGCGGGTATTGTTTTGTAGCTGTTGGTATTTGCGGTCAAATATTTCAGGCTGTTCGATCCAGTAAATCAGCCGCTCTTGGCTGTTTTGCGTCCGCAGTAAAGCCACCTGCAACTTATTTAAAAGCCGACTTTCTAGATCGATGTGTACTTGATTGTTCGTTCTTCGATAGTAATGATTCCCCGCCAACATCCCGACAGTCGTTCCCCCAATCGCAACACAAAGAGCCAGTGCGTACCCACGCCAGATTTTGTCGCTAATACTGAGGTTGCTAAAGGAACGGGCTATTTGAGCGAAATAATTAAGCTTTGGTTGCTGGCTCTCTTTGATGTTATGCTCGCAAGAGGTAGCGAGTGTTTGTGAAGGCTGATTCAGATGTTTGAGCTGCATAGATGCTAACCTGTGAATAATTCACGCACTGACAATTCAGTCTAACTTAAGTCGTGACTGATTTGAGAGTACGGCATGGATACTTAATTTGATAATTTTTGTGAATTAGGACGCTTTTACCTTGCCTGAGAAACCCGGTTTCTCGTTTCTACTTTCGGAGCTTCCAGGACGCACTGGCGTTAAAAAACCTGGTTTCTGTGTACTTAATGTCATATTGGTTTCTTAATAAAAAAGTATTGCTCGACTCGCTATTAAATAAATAAGTAGGTAGATGCAAATAAACTGGTCTGCGGTTCGGGCAGGTGATAAGCTGTAGCTGAGTAGTAGTGCAAGCTACAATTGCAGCAAGAGGGCGATCGCATTTGTCCGTCCCGCTGGCGCTCAAACTCCGCAAATCGCGCCCGCAGACGGACAGAATCGGGTTTGCGGGCTGGTGCAGTACGATCCTCTTCGAGGGCTTCGCTAACGGGCGCTTCGCCATAGCATTTTAGATTTGAGATTTTAGGTTTTAGATGGGGAATGACTGATGACTATCGGGGTTTGCGGCTTGCCTACAGTTGCATTCTTTTTTTTAACTCGTAAGCTGTCGCGCATTTAATTTGTAAGCTACTGTTTACTTAAACTCTGGTGGCGCGGGCAGGAGAACCCGCGATCGAGCTTCAATCTAAATGCCAAATAGCTTATCACTTCCGAATTCTCATGAAAATGTAAAAATCAAAGCATAACCATTTTATTTGCCGCTTTCCTCATGCCTTTGCCGCGCCTGTTAACCTTAATTGCTGCTTTCTGCCTCGCCCTGGGGCTGATTATTGGGCTCGTGAGTTCCTTAACAGGGCTTTACAGTCAAGTTGCGTGGTCTGCTTCTCCGCTGCTGGCTAATTTGCTGATTTTTCTGATAATTGTACTTTTGGGAACGTTAATTTTTGCGCTGTTTTACTATTTTAGGCTGCTGCAACGCCCGCAGAAAGTTAAGGGAAAACGACCCATTAATCCTAAGGTTCCTGTTGTAAAAAGTGAAGCTGCTTCGGAAAATCTCAAAGCAATCAGGCAGCAAGTCGATCGCATTCAAGATGAAGTAGCGCGGCAAGCTTTGCTGTTGAGAGCTCGCGAAATTGAAGCTAGCATGGCTCGGGGCAGCGTTCGAGTAGTTGTTTTCGGCACCGGTTCTGCGGGCAAAACTTCTGCTGTCAATGCGCTGGTGGGGCGGATGGCGGGACAGGTGGGCGCGCCGATGGGAACTACCGAAGTTGGGGAAACTTACACTCTGAAATTGAAAGGAATCGATCGAGAATTAGCAATTACTGATACTCCAGGCATCTTGGAAGCGGGAGTAGCGGGAACTTACAGAGAAGAATTGGCGAGGCAGTTGGCGGCGAGGGCAGATTTGATCTTATTTGTTTTGGACGGCGATTTGCGAAAATCCGAGTACGAACCGCTGCGGACTTTGGCGGAAATTGGCAAAAGGTCGATCGTGGTTTTTAATAAAGTTGACCTTTATCCCGACACCGACAGAGATGAAATTCTCGATCGGCTGCGGCAGCGAGTCAAAGGTTTTGTATCAGCAATGGATGTAGTAGCGATTAGCGCCAATCCGCAAAAAGTTGTACTAGAAGACGGCACAATTTTTCAGCCAGACCCGGATATTATGCCATTAATTCGGCGCGTCGCTGCGATTTTGCGAGCCGAAGGCGAAGACTTAATTGCCGACAATATTTTGCTGCAATCTCAGCACTTGGGAGACCAAGCGCGCAAGTTAATTGACGCTCAAAGGAGACGGCAAGCTGATAAAGCAGTAGAGCGATTTCAGTGGATCGGGGCCGGAGTAATTGCTGTAACGCCTTTGCCAGTTGTGGATTTGTTAGCTACAGCAGCAGTTAACGCTCAGATGGTAGTAGAAATTGCCAAGATTTACGGCTGCGAATTAAATATCGATCGCGCCAAAGAATTGGCATTGTCTCTAGCAAAAACCCTAGCCAGTTTGGGAATAGTTGAAGGCGTAATTCAAGTAGTGTCAAGGGCGCTGCAATTAAGCGTAGCCGGGTTTGTACTTGGCAAAGCCATTCAAGCAGTAAGTGCCGCTTATTTAACCCGAATTGCCGGTAAAAGTTTTATTGAATATTTCCGTCACGACCAAGATTGGGGCGATGGTGGCATCACCGAAGTTGTGCAAAGGCAGTTTCAGTTAAATAGGAAAGACGAGTTTGTCAAAGCATTTGTCAAAGATGCGATCGCCCGCGTTGTCGAACCTCTGAACATCTATCAGCAAGAATCGGAACCAGAATTAGAAATGTCAGCCGAATTGGAACCAGAACCTTTGTATCAGTCGCCGCAACACGACGATTGGGAAACCCACACCAACAAGCGAAACGATGAGTGGTAATTAGTAATATCAAGTCCGGCTTAAATATCGCCCGGATTTCTCAGTCGGCGCAGGCCGACTTTGTTTTACTCTTGAGCGGTTTCAACCGCAGATTGAGGGGTAATGAACTAATGTCGCCCCAGCAATAAATAAACCATCATTTCTCCTTTATCTTTAATCTCAACAGCACCACGCATTTTAACCGAAGATTTATCTTTTATTTGTTTAAATTTAGAAATTACGCATGGGTGCGTCGAAACCTATTTTTTTCACGGAAAAACTTCGTTACAGCAAGCAAGAGTAAAAGAAATAGGTTTTTGAGAGCATGATTGCGTCCTGAACTCAAATTTATACTAATTGGTCGCGCACAGCGAAAGCTGTGGCTAAAACTTCATATTGCAAGTAAATTCGATCGGCTTCGGCGTCGATTGATTGATGGACTGGCAAGTTGATTCACTGCTTGCTGGCCGTTTTGAAACCAAAAATATCCCACGATTCCGACCGCTGGCTGGTGCAATTTGCACTAGAAAAGAGACTACCGGGACACTTTGCAGGGGTAATTTTCCCGAAATTCCCACAATAGCCGGATTCAAAAGTACGATCGACATCGCCGGCAGTTGAGAAATGGGCGTGATTTTTTAATCAGATACTCTTTCAGTCTCAGGTGCCGCATTATATTAAGAAATATGACAATAATTTTACACATTAGGGAGAGTCCGGGGGATCGGGTCAAACCATCGGATCGAGCGATCGGATCGAACACAACTTTGATAAGATGTAAGATTCACAACAAAATTTGCTATTGTCCGTCGGGGTAAAAACAATGAGCGATCGACCAATTATTCTCGGTATTGTCGGAGACAGCGCAGCGGGCAAAACCACCCTGACGCGGGGAATTGCCCAAGTATTGGGACCAGAAAATGTCACTGTGATTTGCACTGACGACTATCACCGCTACGACAGAAAGCAGCGGGCAGAAATCGGAATCACAGCATTGCATCCCGACTGCAATCACCTCGACATCATGCAGCAGCACCTCAGCCTGCTGCGCACGGGACAAGCAATTCTCAAACCCATCTACAACCACACCACAGGTACATTCGACGCGCCGGAATACATCAAGCCCAGCAAATTTGTCATAGTTGAAGGTTTGCTGGGTTACGCAACCCGAACAATCCGCGATTCTTACGACGTAAAAGTGTATCTCGCTCCTCCCGAAGAGTTGCGAACTCAGTGGAAAGTTAAGCGGGATATCATGAAGCGCGGTTATACTGAAGAACAGGTGCTTGCAGAAATAAAAAAACGGGAACCGGACTCGGAAGACTTCATTCGTCCTCAGCGTGAATCGGCCGACGTTGTAGTTAGTTTTTACCCTCCCGAAGCGGACAATGAATCGAATTTGAGCGTCCGTTTAGTGCTCAGACCGACAATTCCTCACCCTGATTTTACTGAAATTTTAGGTCTAGGCAGCGAGAGTTTTAAACCTGCAATTCGCTTGGAACTCGATCGGGATATGGGCAAACCTGTTGACGTTTTGGAAGTAGACTCCCACGCTACCAGCGATCAAGTAAACGAACTGGAAATGATCTTGTGCAGCGAGTTGCCACACCTGCGGGGATTTTGCACCGCCCAAGGCAACCCGGAAATTGGCAAACTGATCGGCACAACTGGCGAAGTTTTGCAAAGTTACCCGCTAGCTTTGACGCAGTTGCTGGTTGCGTATCACATGATGAAAGCAATTCACGTGTATTAATTGAGAAAACTTGGCGGTTGAAACCGCTCAAGAGTCAAACTTTCGTCCGCGGCTCGACGCTCGATTCGCCGAACGTCCTGCGCGGACTAAATAGTGGTAAGGTGCGCATTGCGCACCCTACAAATAGCAGCATTTCGCCCGCAGTTTTACGTACATAATTTATGGGCGAAATTGCGGAATTTAAATTATATTATTTGTGTCACAATTGAGGATAAATCCTCAGTGCTGGTAAAGTCAGAGTAGCATTAGCCAATTGCTGAATCGGCAGCGAGACGGGCAAATGACTTTGAGGTGCGGGCAGCATTTCGCCTCGGAAGTCGAGGATGGTAACGAGCAGCAGGTAGGCAACTGCTAAAATTATAGAAATCACCCCAGTGATAATAGCAATAATTTTTGAACGATCCATATTCAGAAATATTTAAGTGCAGCTAATATTAGTTTAACATTAAAAAGAACAATTATTACTGAACTTATGCCATAGAATATAATCAGGTGCTACTTATTTCGCTTACGAAAATGGAACCTCTTATAGATGCGCCAACTCCCACCGAGATGCCCGGATATACCCCAGTGGTGGAAACATTTAATCTGGGGAAGTTCTACCGTACCGGCTTCTGGATGAATGAAAAAATTGAATCGCTCAAAAATTGCACTCTGACTGTCTCTGAGGGGGAAACTTTCGGGTTGTTAGGCCAAAATGGAGCGGGGAAAACTACGCTGCTGAAAACTTTGCTGGGTATAGTGCGCCCCACTTCTGGCCGGGCGCTGCTGTTGGGGAGGCCTTTGGGCGATCGCACTGTGAAACAGCGAGTCGGCTACTTGCCAGAAAATCCCTATTTTTACGATTATCTCACGGGCTGGGAATTCTTGCAATTTGCGGCGGGGTTATTTCAAATTCCCCCCTCGATTCAGCGGCAGCGAATTCCGAATTTGCTAGACTTAGTTGGGCTATCTCAATCGGCAGCAATTAAAAAACAGTTGCGCCAGTATTCTAAGGGAATGCTGCAACGGATCGGCATGGCTCAAGCTTTGATTAACAATCCAGATGTGGTATTTTTAGATGAGCCGATGTCTGGTTTAGATCCGATGGGACGCTATCAGATGCGGGAGATAATTTTATCTCTAAAAAATCAAGGAAAAACAATTTTTTTTAATTCGCATATATTGTCTGATGTGGAGAAGATTTGCGATCGAGTGGCAATTTTGGCGAAGGGTGAGTTAATTTGCATTGGTGCGATAGACCAACTCCTCGGCAATACTGAAACTTACCGGGTTGAAGGTAGGGGGGGTCACTTGAATATCCTGAAAAAGTGGATACCGGATATGGAAGTTGATAATGATTTGTGGTACGGTCATTTGCAGGGCGAGCCGAAGGAGTTTCTTTCTAGTCTGAACGGTACGGGAGGGCAGCTAATTGGGATGAATTTGGCTAAGCCTAGTTTGGAAGATTTTTTTATGCAGCAACTGCAAGAAAGAGGGATTTATTCTAGTGGTTGAAGTCCATAAAATTGGCGGCTGAAACCGGGCGGTTGAAACCGCGGCTACAAATACAAAGTCCGCCTTCGCGGACTAAGAAAACGGGCAAGATGCCCGTTCCACACCACATCAAGTTTATTGTGGGGTGGGCATCTTGCCCGCCCTGACTAATAAAAAAACGGGCAAGATGCCCGTTCCACAGCACATCAAGTTTCTTGTGGGTGTGCATCTTGTCGGGAGCATCCCGGTTTTGCAAATATGCAGAAGTATGATATTTTTATAAAATTTTTCAAGCTCCCTACTAGAACTTTGCCGAAAAATCTGTTTTAGGGTCAATGAGTTATTTTCTAGCAGTTGCAGAATAGAGGGACTCAAGAGTTACAATAGTCAAGGAATAATTTTTAGGAATCCAACATGACACCGGACGAACAAGAACGTTTACAAGGCTCTACTGCTGAAATTGCCAAAATTTTATATAAAAACACTCCCCCCGAGGCATTAGATAGCGAAAGAAAGCATAGAAAGACACCTGAGAAAACAATGGCTTGAAATGGTGGTACCCCAACTCGCTTTTTTTTTATTAAAGAAACAACGGGAACAGAAAAAGGACGTCCCCGAACCGTAAAAAGCTGTGTGGGTGAGTTAACAATAACTGAAAAACAAGCGGAACAATTAAACCTAAAAAAATCGACTCAATTGGCTCCATTATTTGAAAAATGCGGCCTGCGGCAAGTAGCTAACTTATCATATTCCAAGGCGTCCCAAGAAATTGAAGTACAGACGGGAGTTAAGATAGGTCATACCACTTTAGATACAGCGGATTCCAGGTTTATGAAGTACAGTAGCAGCAGCTTGTAAACCAGTTTTTAAAGTGCTGTGGATTAACCAAATAAGCGTGCCGTAGCAAGTATTACGTCAACCATCTTGGTAGTAGTAGGCGAAAATTTACGTAAAAAAGCTTTCAGTTGTGACCACCATAATTCTATCGGATTAAAGTCAGGATTCGGGAGGTGATAAATTCAGAACACGCTTAACCAGTCGCTTGAATCAATGGTTCAATCACCGCCAACTTATGAGCTGGTAGATTATCAATTAACTTCGACGGCACCATCCCATAAGTTTGGAACCGGCACAGTGTTCTACAAAAACTGCAAAAGCCTGACTATCCATCGACCCGTTGAGCGTCATTAATCCTACTACTTTTTTTAAGCTGATTGCTCCAATAACAGTGAATGAGAGCACCTCGATAAAATGGTTTTAAATCATAGACTCTACTACCACACTTTGAACGTGCATGGGTTCGTGTTAACCCCAAGAGAACGCCCATTTCATCCAAAAAAACGAGGTTGTCAGGGTCGATATTTTTCACTTTGTCCCAATATTCACACCTCAAAAGTTGCACGGCTTGTCGGTGGCAGATTGACTACTCCGTATTGTCTTTTTTTTCGCGTCAGATTTTGTTTGATTAATTCGCGACACATCATACTAGGACTGACAGATTGTTGGTAGCTATCTAGCCAATATTCACAATATTCTAATAAGGTGCTATCCGGATATTTTTCTACCATCTCGGTCAATTTATCTGTGGACGAGTGTAACACACTTTTAAGGCTTCCACCCTGTTTTTGTGGTTGAACGTGACCAGTCGTTTGTTTTTGTTTTAAGATTTTTTGAACAAACGCTTTACTCACATCAAAACGTTGGGCTACTTTCCTGACTGATGTATCACCTTGCTCATAGGCTTTAACTATTTTTTTACGAAACTCGATCGAATAAGCTTTCATTTTTTTGGGCTTGTGTACTGAATCTAGTGTACCACATATACATGGATTCTGCTGTAGATTGGTAGAAAACCAACAATTGGTAGAACCAAGAGCCGAATCCCCCATTAAAGAAACCAGCGTAGACGGAGGGAAAGTTCGGATTAGAGGAGCAAAAGGGGAGGGGTGTCACTGGCTTGATTATAAAGCTGTTCGGCTTCATGGCAGCTTTTATGCTGGATATTTTCAAGAAAATGAAGTCTTGATTGATTATGTCAATCGTCAGCCGTTAAATTCCCTACTGACTTGTTGAGGCGATGGACACGATGGGATTTGGAATCTCATCGCTAAATTTAATCCAGATGGCAATCGCCGAGAAATCTTAGACTGGTTCCATTTACTTGAAAATCTCCATAAAGTAGGAGGGTCTAACAAACGGTTAGCACAAGCAAAAAAATTGTTGTGGCAGGGTCGTGTAGATGAAACAATTAAGTTGTTTGAGTTGTGCCGTCGCCGTCAAGCGGAAAACTTTTGTAACTACCTAAAAAAACATCGACATCGAATCGTAAACTATCAACTCTTGTCCACTCAAAAAAATTGCTCCATCGGTTCGGGAGCTGTGGAATCATCGGTGAAACAGATTGATAGAAGATTGAAAATTTCCGGCGCTCAGTGGCGAGCTGAAAATATTAATCAAATGCTTAAACTGAGGTGTGCTTACTTGAATGATTTAATAAGCTAGAAGTTTATAGACGCCTGCTCCTTTTCTACTCTCCTAGCTTCATTTTAGATGTTCCTACAAGCCTGTGTGGTTAGGGTAGGGCGAAAATTTTGGCGTTCTTTTATATAGTTTAGAACGAAAAACTTTGTACTATATCATACTTTTACCCATTTACAAAACCGGGATGCTCCCGAATTGAAGTTCCTATTACCAATGAAAAAGATAGACAAACTTATTTTGGAACCCTGAATTATCAGAGTAAACAATTCCACGTTCAAAGTTATCCATCTGGAGATAGAAAATCAACAGTTAAATTCATAAAACACTTACAAAGTAAATATAAAAAACGGAGAATAATCTTGATTTTGGATGGAGCTAGTTATCATAAATATGGAAAAATTAGAGATTTTTTATCCTCAGTAAATAGTGATAAAGAACCGTCAGATTGGTCAATTACTTGTATTTTATTTGCTCCCAATTCGCCCCAACAGAATCCCGTTGAAGATATTTGGTTACAAGCTAAAAACTTTTTAAGAAAGTATTAGACCTCTTGCAAAAAAAATCTATGTTATAATTAAAGGTTTTGAATTTTAGACCTGAAAGCTAACTCATAATTG
>NZ_JAUBRK010000050.1:0-59555 GCF_036701825.1 Microcoleus sp. MOSTC5
TTCATGGACTCCGACAGTTTGAATCCATCTTTTTGGGATGGAAACTAGCTCAGAATCCACTTCTGTGTACACGGTAGCGTGACGACGGGGGCGTCCTCGGCCAGAATAAGCTGGTGGGGCAGAGTATAAACAGCGATTAGAACGCAACCGGATTAACTTGTCGGCTGTGAGATCGGCGGTCTGCAAAACTAAACTGGCACAGCCATATTCCCGGTCAAATAATACTAATGGTCGTTGTGGCAACCCTGCTATCACTTGCTCTAACTGCCATGCCGCTTTACTGATGGGTGTATCCTTTCCTGGTGATTCGTTCGTGTCTTAAGGGTAAGGCCCAACTCCCTTGCGCCGAGGGTATCCAGGCAATTGTGCTGTAGCCCAAGCCGATTGCTATTGGTTTATTGCCATGAATGGTACTGGCTTGATGTTCATAGGTACGCTCCCTCAAGGTTGGTGCATCTGGTCTCACCCACGCTTGCGCGAGTCTACTGCTAAGATTGGTCTCTTTACTCCTGACATCTGCTGAAGATACAGTTTCATTAATTGCTCTCGGTCTGGCTGAGAGTCCTGTAAGGCTTCGGACACGCTTGACCATTTTCTTCGGAACAATGGGTTGAGTGCCATCTCTGTTAAACAATTGGCTTTTGGCGTGGTCATCACTGCATCCATCAGCTCAAAGGTGGCATCTTTGGCTTGACCTAGCATTTTATAGGCTTGTTGACGAAATTCTCTCAAGGCTTCACAATTCATGGCAGGCAGATTTGAGGTTTTTTGCTAATTCTCAATTTTCTGCCTTTAGGGAGCCTGTGCCAATCACAGGCTCCCTTTTCTTTCCCTTGTTAGTCTAAACTCCAGTAAATTTGATTTCCCCAAAATACGTCAATATACTTACACACAGAAAATCATTTAGGATTGCTCTAGATATAGAAAATCATTGAGGATTGCTATATTTAATAATTTACTAGCGGGTTTTACTTGCTGGCGATTGAAACAACTTCTGCTTGGGGATGAGAAGAAACCGGGAAAAAGCCTCCTTCGCGCATTTCTTGAATGCTCTCTTTAACCGCCTGAATGATGCGATCGATGTCTTCATTAGTGTGAGCGGTGGAGAGAAAGCAGCTACGACCTTCGGATATGAAAATACGCTTTTCGAGTAAGTGAAAAAGTAGCGGATCTATCTCAACGGATGCAGCAGCGCGAAATTGCGATCCGAAATTTACAAGCCAGACAGAGACTTCATTTTCTTTGAAATAAGCATTCAGGGTTTCAACTAGCTGCGAAGTTCGCTGATTCAACTGCTGCTGAAGGGTTGGGCCTTGACTTTTAAGATAGCGCAGCACGGAACGCGCAGCGGCCAGAGCAAGTGGATGCTTGCAAAAAGTGCCGGCAAAAATTGTTGTTTTTACCTGGGGGTAGGAATCATCGCCGTAGTTCCACAAACCGCCGTCAATTTTATCCATATAAGCAGCTTTTCCAGCGATAATTCCAATGGGCATACCGCCCCCGACAATTTTACCGTAAGTTGCAATATCTGCCTCAATGCCAAACCACGCCTGCGCCCCGCCTTGATGAATTCGGAAACCGGTGACCATTTCATCAAAAATCAGCGCAATTTCTGATTCTTTTGTTAATTGTCTGAGTTGGTGGAGAAATTCTTTAGGTTGCAAATCGAGACGGCGGCTTTGCACCGGCTCCACGAGAACCGCCGCTAATTCGTGCTGATGAGCTTTGATAATTTCCAGGGAATGAGGGTTTCCGTAATCCAAAAGTAAAACATCTTCAACAAAATTAGCGGGAATTCCTGGCGCTTTTGGAATGGTGCGTAAATCGCCATTTATATTTTTTACTACTGCGAGAGTTTGGTCAAAATGACCGTGATAAGAACCAGAAAACAAAGCAATTTTATTGCGTTTAGTTGCCGCTCTAGCTAATCGTAGGGCTGCCATTACCGCTTCTGTGCCGGTATTAGAAAAAGCGACGCGCTCCATCCCCGTCAGTTCGCAGATTAATTCCGCAACTTCTCCGGCAAGTTCTGCTTGTGGGCCAATTTGTACGCCGCGATCGAGTTGCTCTAATAGGGCTTCTTTAATAAAGGGCGGATTATGACCGAAAAGATTGATGCCCAATCCCATTGTGATATCGATGTATTCGTTGCCATCAACATCCCACATTTTAGAGCCGAGCGATCGCTCGGCGACAATGGGATAAAACATCTCCTTGACGGGAAAGCGAAACCCATTTGAAGCCCGATTGTCAGCGAGAACCGGACGGTATTGTTGCGCGAAATTCTTAGAGGTCTTTGTGCGATCGGTGTAGCGCTCTATCAGCGCCTTCATGTGTCTTTGCTGCAATTGTTCGTTCATTTTGAATTCTCCAGAGTTTGAGTCAGGTAGGGGCGCAATGCTTTGCGCCCTTACAGTTTTTAATTGCGGCTACCTATCAAGCCACAATCGGCGAGATAGGAAAAGTAAGTGCGAAACAGATTCGCATCCGCTTGCGGGCAGATAATGTCCGTTCCAGAAAGTCCCTTCAACGCCTTCTGGCAATCGAATTGCAGCGTGGCAGATTTAGCCATTTCTGCTTCCGAAACTTTTTCGGAGAAAAGACCGACAAGCGGATACAACGCATTTTCTGGAGAATATCCAGCGCGATTGATTATTTCTGCTTGCCAAGTCTCAGAAGAAACTTGTTTGATTGGATAACCCATTGAGCAAATCCAGCCAAGCAATTCACTCATCTGAAAAGACAGAGGGTTGACTAAATGAAAAGTCTTTCCAAGCAATTCTTTTTGCCTCGAAAGGTGAATTATCCCTCGGCTCACATAGTCAACAGGCGCTACATTCATCAGCTTATCGTCATCGGGCGCACATCCAAGTTGCACGCAACCAGCGATTAACCTGTACAGTAAATCGCTGGGATTGCAGGCCCCTGTTTTGCTGTCCCCAGAAATGCGGCCTGGCCTGTAAATGCTAACAGGAATGCCGCGCTCGCGCGCGATTTCTACTAACTTTTCAGCCACCCACTTAGTTTGAGTGTAAGCGCCTTTTAGACACTCTCCTGGAGTCAGTTCATCCTCCTCTCGCACCACCTTAATCCCAGATTCTCCCGTTGCCGAGAAAACGGAAATCGTAGAAATTAAATGGACTGGTTTTAGCTTACTTTGACTCGCCAATCTCAGAACTTCCTGCGTCCCCAAAACGTTAGCGGGTTTGAGAACAGAGTAGGGATAAGTAAACTTGACAAACGCGCCATTGTGGTAAATGACATCAATTTTACTGGCTAAAACTCGGAACTGCTCCTCGGAAAGCCCCAAAAGTGGTTGAGACAAATCTCCAGCAATTGGGATAATGCGATCGCTGCTGCTTTCATCCCAAATTAAATAGGATTCGAGGCTGCTTTGAATCCGCTTTTTAGCTGATTCTGCATCGGTAGAACGGACTAGGCAATAAATTTCTGCTTGAGTTTGTTGCAAGAGGTCGCGGAGTAAAAAGGCTCCCAAAAAGCCCGTCGCCCCTGTTAAGAGAATGCAAGCTGGTTCAGTTTTTGGCTCGCTCACTGGATTTGCAGAGCGAATTGTCGGATCTAAAACAACTTCAGCGTTAATATCGAAACTTGCAGTGCGATCGCCCGCAGAATCCGCCCCATGCTTCATCTCAATATTCTTTGCTAAAGCAGCGATGGTAGGCGCTTCAAAGAAACGGCGCAAGGGCAATTCCTTTTGGAAAGAATCTCTTACTTTTGCTAGCAACTGAGTAATCAGTAATGAATGTCCCCCCAAATCAAAGAAATTGTCATAAATTCCCACTTTTTCCAGCCCTAGCAGCTCAGCCCAAATCTCAGCAAGCATTTTCTCAATGGGAGTGCTAGGAGCGACAAAAGTATCTGCTAAATCGGCTCTCGCCGCCTCCGGCGCTGGGAGCGCCCGCAGGTCTATTTTTCCATTAGCCGTGAGGGGCAATGCTTTCAGTACGACCAAAGCAGAAGGAACCATGTAGTCGGGCAGTTTTTCTTTTAAAAATGACCGCAGCTCGTTAATAGCGATCGCTGATTCCCTCGCGGGTACAACATAGGCCACTAAACGTTGATTCCCAGGTTCATTTTCCAGTAGCAAAACTACTGCTTCGCGCACAGCGGAATGTTGAGATAGCGCTGCTTCTATTTCCCCCAATTCTATGCGGAACCCTCGCAGTTTAACTTGGCTGTCGATCCGCCCTAAAAACTCAATATTTCCGTCCGGCAAATACCGAGCCAAATCTCCTGTTTTATAAAGGCGATTTGAAGGTATAGCTAAGGAATCAGAAGAAAGAATGCCTTCGGCATTTATCAAAGGGTTGATGATGAATCTTTCTCCGGTTAATTGGGGTTGGTTTAGATAGCCGCGAGCTAAAGAAGCACCGCCGATGTATAACTCGCCGGACACGCCAATGGCAACTGGCTGCAAGTGCGAATCGAGTAAATAAATCTGCGCGTTATTGATAGGGCGACCGAGAGGAACTGTCTCAAAAATGCAATTTTCTCGGTTTTTGATGTGATAAGCCAGCACGCCTACGGTTGCTTCTGTTGGCCCGTAGTGGTTGAAAACTGAACAGTCGGGGGCGTATTTCTGAATAGTTTCGAGCAAATTCCAACTTAAGACTTCGCCGCCAAGGATTAATCGCTTTTTCGGCAAAACCTGCGCCGGATCAGAAGCAGTTAATAAAGCTTTTAGATGGGAGGGAACGATTTTGAGACAGTCAATGGAATGCTGTTGAAAGTAAGCAGCGATCGCCTCTGGATCTGTGGCGCGTTCCTGGGAAATTATGTGAAGGCTTCCTCCCGTACATAAAGCTGGAAAAATTACTGTATATCCTAAATCTGCTGCCAAGGTAGAAACGGTTGCGAAACTGGCCTCTGATGGCAGGTTTAGCCGTTCCTGAATGCTGTAGAGGTAATTGACGAGCGATCGGTGTTCAATTGCCACTCCCTTTGGCGTGCCAGTGGAACCGGAAGTGTAAATGACATAAGCTAAATTTTCACCAGAGAGAGGGGGAGAGGGAGAGGGGGAGACAGAGGGAATTTCTGCGTCTAAGCAAACGATTTTTGCCTGAGTTTTTGGCAATTTTTCGATTAGCTGTTGTTGCGTTAATAGCACTGCCACTCCGGCATCCTGCAACATCAAGGCGAGGCGCTCTTTTGGCATGGCCGGATCGAGTGGCAAGTACGCGCCGCCTGCTTTGAGAATGCCGAGCATTCCAGCGATCGCATCCACAGATCGCTCAGCACAAATTCCCACTAATCCTTCGGATTTAACTCCTAATTGTTGTAGGTAATGAGCGATTTGGTTGGCGCGGGCGTTGAGTTCTCGGTAGGTGAGTTGCTGATTTTCACAGATAACCGCAAGGCGATCTGGTACGCGATCGACTTGTTGCTCAAATAGTTGGTGAATGCACTTGTCTTTTGGGTAATCTTTCTGTGTTTGGTTGAAGTCAAATAAGACTTGGTGGCGGGCGCGATCGCTGAGAATTTCCAACTCGCCGAGAGCGGTTTCTGGGTGATTAGCTGCACTTTTTATTAAGGTGTAGAATTGCTCTGCTAAACATTGGATCGCTTGTTCCCCTATCAAGGCCGGATCGTAGTGAAACTCAGCGATGAGAGCATCCTCTCGGCGCACGCAGGAGAGTTTAACTTTGAAGCGATCGCCGCAGACATATTGCTGGTAAATCGAAAAATCTACGCCAGCCACCGCATACTTTTCTACTTGTTCCTCGAACTCAAAGCAAAATGGCAATCCAGCCGATCCGTTTATATCTTCCCGGTTGAAATATTCCTGCCATTTATAAGCCTCGCTTTGGGATTGCTGAATTTCCTGCCATAATTCCTGAAAGGTAAAATTTTCTTGCAGTTGGCTGCGAAGCGGTAAAAACTTGGCAAATAGACCGAGTGCTGGCTCTAATTCTTCATATTTGCGATTGTCGAAGGCGGTGCCCATAATGATTTCTGCCTTTCCCAACCGCCGCCAGAGCAACGTTTTCCAGCAAGCTAGAAAGAAAGCAGATATTGAGGTTTCGTAGCGGGCGATCGCTTCTATTTCTTCTAGTAAGCTCGCTTCTATTTTAACCTCAAAACACTTGGGTTCAAAGGCATCAGAAACGCCGATTGTTTTATTTTCAAAAGGCAATTTTAAACTGGCTAGCGCCGAGTAATCCCGCTCAGTCCAATATTTTTTGCCCTCTGCCGCCTCTTCATCCTCAATCAATTCATTCTGCCATTCCGAATATTGGACATATTGCACCACTTCGTCGGCGAATTCCTCACCTTGCAAGCAAGCTGCATAAGACTGGCTAATTTCTCGAATTAGATTTTTGAGGGTGCGGGAATCGGCGCACAGGGAAGGCAGGCTGACAAGCAAAATGTGCCTGTTTGCTGATAGAGAAATTAAGGATAAGCGCCAAATTGGATTTTGTTCAAAGTTGAAAGCTGAGCGCTTTTCGTTTTGAAAATTTTCAAGGAGTTTAGCCGCTTGTTCTGGCGGTGTCAAGCATTCAAGATTAACACTCTGCCAGGAAACTAAGCTGCGATCGTTTATCACTTGAATCGGAAATTTAATCCCTGAACGTCGCTGAAAGCTCGTCCGCAGAATTTCGTGGCGATCGCTGACTTTTTGCAGCGCTTCTTTTAAGGCATTTGGTTGGAGATTGCCCTGGATCGAAATCGCACATTGAGCGCGATAAGCGGGACTATCTTGTTGCAACAGCCACAGATATTTTTGTTGAGGAGAAAGCCGAAAGCCATTAATTGTTTGCATTGGTTATATTGATTAATGTTTTAGGAGCGCCAGGGACTTAAGTCCCTGGCTAATAGATCGAGTCCGTTAAAACAGGCTGTGGGAAAGGCTTTGAAGTGGCGACTACTGGTCATTCTCAATTCGTAGCAGAGTCGGCTAAAGCCGAATTTGGCGGGATAGAAGCCAGCTTTTTAATCTCTTCTTCACCGATCATTTCGCCCATTGCTACCACAATTTTTCGCGGTCCGACAAATGGGTTGCGACTGTGAGCAGCCAACATATTATCTAACATTAATATGTCGCCTGATTCCCAAGCAAAACTAACTGTTGCCTGCTGATAGACGGCCTGAATTTCTGCCATTACCGAGTCTTCAATAGGAGTGCCGTCGCCGTAATAAACATTGCGAGGCAGGTTTCCTTCTCCAAAGACAGATAATAAGGAGTTGCGGACGGCCGGATCTAAGCAGGAAATGTGGTGCAAAGGAAGTTGGTTAAAAAATACCATTTCTCCACTTGTGGGGTGCTTGGCGATCGCCGGCCTCCGCTTGCGAGTTCTGAGGTTATTTCCGTCTTTCCACTCAAATTCTATCCCCGCTTGACGGCAATATTGTTCCACCTCAGTTTTATGAGCCGTTTTGAAAAATTCTTGCCAGCTTACATCGAGTCCATCTGTGTAATTGCGGACGTACATCAGTTGCTTTTGGGCGAATTTTTCTCGGAGTTTGGGGTCGAGCAACTGGTAAACTTTCCGACAATCAACGATCGGGGTTTCGCCGCCTGTCTGCGCGGGTTGAACGCAGAAAAACCAGATTTTCATTGGCCAGCGGTGCAGGTGCGAACTTTCGTTGTGAAAGAAGATGGTTTGCTCGGCCGGATAAGGGGTCGAACCGTAAACTTTTCCGCCGATTCCTTCGCGCGGCAAATCTCCGTACTCGCCGAACAGTTGCGGACAAATCCCCAAGGCAAACTGCTCGAAAGTAGAAACTAAGGGCTCGATGAAGCCTCGAAACAAAATTGCACCGTGTTGCTGCAATTTGGTCTCGATCAAAGTTCGGTTGTTTTTCGCCCAATCAATGAGATCGACATCGCTGGCAGCGGGTTTAATGACTAGCGGGAATAGTTCCCCAGGCTGGAGAAATTCGGTTTTGATCAACTCGCCGTCTGGCAGAGTGACTACTTTCGGTTTAACACTCTTAAACTTGCTAAAATTCAGCTTTTCGCGCTTGACTTTTTGCATTGCTTGTTGTTCTTTTTCCACTTCCGTGAGAATTTCTAAGTTATTTAACCGAGTCTCAGGCTGCGCCACAATGCTGTTGAGTAAGGTTTCAAAACGGCTGGACATTTGCTCGATGGCGGCGGCCTCGAAAATGTCAGCGTTGTACTTCCAAGCGCCTGCAATTCCTTGCTCGGTTTCTCCCACGAAGAGAACTAAATCAAATTTCGCAATTCCGCTGTCAAGTTCTAAGGGAGTCAAAGTTAACCCGCCTAGCTCTAAAGCAGGCATGGGCATATTTTGCATGACGAATAAGACTTGAAAGAGCGGTGTTTGATTCAGGCTGCGATCGGGCCGCAATTCCTCCACCAATTTGTCGAATGGTAAATCCTGGTGAGCGTAGGCTTTTAAGGTGACTTCGCGCACGCGATCGAGCAATTCAATGAAAGTAGGATTGCCGCTGAGATCGCCGCGCAAAAGCAAGATATTGACAAAGAAACCAATCAGAGCCTCTGTTTCCAATTGGGTGCGGTTGGCGAGGTCGGTGCCAACCACCATGTCATCCTGATTTGTCGATCGATATAGCAGCGTTTCAAGAGCAGCTAGCAACGTCATAAATAGGGTGACATTTTGTTGGCGGCTCAGCTTGTTGAGCGCTGCTGAAAGGTTTGGGGAAAGCTGGAAAGGTTGAAGGGCAGCGCGATAGGTAGAAACAGCGGCGCGCGGTTGTTTTGCAGGCAGTTGCAGCACTGGTAAGTGATTGCCTAAGTGTTGCTTCCAATAGGCAATTTTTTCTTCTAAAACTTCCCCAGAGAGCCAGTTTCGCTGCCACACGGCATAATCGGCGTATTGGATTGAAAGTTCGGGAAGTGGGGAGGGTTTGCCAGTGCAAAAAGCTTCGTAGAGGGTTGCCATTTCCCGCACGAGTACCCCGAGAGACCAGCCATCTGCAACGATGTGATGGATGGTTAGCAATAAGATAAATTCTGTGTCGCCTAACTGTAGCAAAGTGACTCGCATTAATGGCCAGTTTGCTAAGTCAAAAGGTTGTTGCGCTTCCTCGGCGGCGAGTCGCATAGCTTCTGCTTCTCGCTGAGATTGAGGAAAGTGCTGCAAATCTATAACTGAGAGGGCGAAAGTAGGTTCGGGAATTATCAACTGAATGGGCCGCCCTTCCACCGCGCCAAAAGTTGTCCGCAAGGCTTCGTGGCGATTGATAACTGCTTGGAAACTGCGCTCTAATGCTGTCAGGTCGATCGCACCTTTCAAGCGCACTGCTGCGGGGATATTGTAAGCCGGATCGCCCGGTTGCAACCGATCGAGAAACCAGAGCCGCTGTTGTGCGAAAGAAAGGGGCAATTCTCCATCCCGCGAGACACGCTCGATGGGGGGTGCTTCCAGTTTTTGCTCGCTGCTGCCGATTTGGGAAATGCAATCGCTCAAACTTGCCACTGTTGGCGATTCAAATAAGACGCGCAGGGGCAATTCAATTTTAAACGCTTCTCGCAGGCGCGCGATCGCCTGAGTAGCTAATAGGGAATGTCCTCCCAATTCAAAGAAGTTATCCTCGCTGCCAATTCCCTCGACGCCTAACACTTCGCTCCAGATGCCAGCAACCATTTCTTCCACAGGCGATCGCACCGCGGAGATCGCGCTTTTTTCCGGTGCAGGCAGCGATCGGCGATCCACCTTTCCATTCGGCAAAAGCGGCAGCGCCTCCAGCAGCACGAAGGCTGAAGGCACCATATACTCCGGCAATTTTTGTTTTAAATCGCCGCATAACTCATCTGCAAGGCTCGACGATTGAAACTCTGAAAAACTGTTTTCTGCCTGGTGTCCAGCGATATAAGCGACTAGACGCTTGTTGCCCGGGCTATCTTCCCTGACGATAACTGCCGTCTCCCGCACCGCTGGATGTCGCTCCAATACAGCCTCTATTTCTCCTAGTTCGATGCGGAAACCGCGAATTTTTACCTGGCGATCGATGCGCCCTAGAAATTCGATCGTTCCATCGGGAAGCCACCGCCCTAAATCTCCGGTTTTGTACATTAAATCTTTGTCAATTCCTGGCAGCGGTTTTGCCGTATTTGGAAAGGGATTTTCAACAAAGCTTAATTGAGTATTCTTTTCATCTTTCCAATAGCCCTCGCCGACGCCAAATCCCGACACGCAAATCTCTCCCGGCACTCCGACGGGCACTAACTTCATCTGAGAGTCGAGGATGTAAAGATTTAAATTGGCGAGGGGTTGGCCAATGGATAGCGATCGCTGATTTTCCGGCAAAGGTTTTTCAATAATTGCCTGCGTAATATCGTCAGCCGCTTCTGTAGGGCCGTAAGCATTGACAACGCCGATAGAGGGATACAGGCGCAACCACTGATTTGCCAACTCTACCGAGACGGATTCTCCCGTTACCATTATCCATTTTAAATTGGGGAACGCTCGTTGCTGCGGCGATAATTTTGAAAGATAGTCTGTCAATCCTCGGACAACGGTGGGAACGAGTTCGACGAGGGTTAATTTTTGTTTTTGAATGACTTCAAACAATTTTTCTGGATTGTAAATTGTTTCCGCGTCGGCAATTACGGTTTTTCCGCCAATTAAAAGAGGCGCTAAAAATTGCCAAACCGAAATATCCGATGAAGCGGGAGCGCTTTGCAAAAAAGCAAATTCTTCAGTCAATCCCAGCGCCTCAAATTGGGCGTAAATGTGATTGAGCGCGCCGCCGTGTCGGATAATAGCTGCCTTGGGCAATCCGGTGGAACCGGAGGTATAAATTGCGTAAGCTGGATCGGTTCCGCGATTGCTAGTTTCTAAATTGGCTGCGGGCAGTTTATCGAAATCGCGGCGATCGCATATCTGAACCTCGGCGGCGATCGTTGCGCCCTCCGGCTTGACATCTAAACAAGCCAAATATTTTAACTGAGGGCAATACTCGATTTGGCTTGCCAAAATCTCTAAAAATGAAGAGTCTGTTAAGAGAAGCGGCACTTCGCTGTGAGAAAGCATATAGCGAATTCTCTCCGCAGGATAAGTGCTGTCAATGGGAACGTAGACTCCCCCCGCCTTTAAAATAGCGAGAATAGCGATGAGAAAATTCGGACTACGTTTTTGCAGAATTCCTACCAGTTGTCGATTTTTGACTCCTAAACTTTGCAAAAACCTGGCGACTTGATTCGCTTTGGCGTTCAGTTCGCGATAAGTTAACTGAGTTTCTTCAAAAACAACAGCTATTCGATCGGGCGTTTTTTCGACTTGGCTTTCAAATAACTCGTGAATCGTTCGATCGACAGGATACTCTCTAGCATTGTCGTTAAAATTTTCTAAGAGCTGGCGGATTTCCGATTGGCTTAAAAAACTAAGATCCGCAATTTTTAGGTGAATGTTGTTGGTGACGTTTTCCAAAAGATTGACATAGTGTGCCGTCAGTCTTCTGATGGTTTCATCTTTGAAAAGCAAGCCGCTGTACTCAATTTTGCCGACAATCCGATTGCCATCGACTTTCAAAGCAATTGTTAAATCATTGCCGAGTTCCGCCAGATCGCTTGCAGAGTGAATGTTTTCCCATAAAACCGCTACGTCAAAAATTGGACAGCGACTCTGAGTTTCAGGAAGTTTTAACAACCGCACTAATTCTGCAAACGGATAATTTTGGTGGCTGTAGGCAGCGATCGCAGTATCTTTGAGTTGCAGCAGAAACTCTTTAAAAGTCAGTTGAGGAGTTACAGTAGAGCGCAGCGGAACCGCTCGATTAATTAAGCGATCGCTTTTTTCTGGGTTATAAACCGGCGAGCCGACAATAACATCCCTATTGCTCGTATATTTGTGGAGCAGTATTTTAGCGGTAGCGAGGAGAATTAGATAAATTGACAAATCGGATTTTTTCGCCAACTTAAAAATCGCTTCAGACAGTTGGCTCGACAGTTCAAATGCTACCTCTCGCTCTTGACCGCTATCTAGCACAGGTCTTACATAATCGGCTATCAAAGTTGTCTCCGGCAGTTCCCCGGAGAGCTTGTTTAACCAATAAATTTGTTGAGACAACAAGTTATCAGAAATGGGGGTAAGCGGCCTGATTTGATTGGCTACGGCTATCATCGATCGTCTCCTCACATTAAAAAAATTGGAAAAAGTTATGGCAATTAGGAATTCAAGCAATCGGACAAGGCTTGTTTGAGAATCAGGCAGCCTTTTTTCAAAATCGGCCATTCTATAGTTAGCGGGGGCAAGATTTTGATCGCGGTATCATTTCTCCCAACTCTTTCGACGATTAATCCCAACTCGAAACACCGCGAAGTGACCTTTTTAGCAAAACTGGCACCGCCAAACTTTACCAAATCAATGCCCCAAATTAAACCAATTCCTCGGATCTCTATTTTTTCGCTGATGGGGGCGATTTCTTCGGCGAGGAATTTTTTTAACAAAAACTCTTTCACTTGTACTTCTGGTTCAAGGCGGATATTCTCTCGATACTCTAGAGCAGCGGCAGCTCCTACGAAAGCGAGTTGATTTCCCCGAAATGTACCCGTATGTTCGCCCGGTTCCCAAATATCCAACTCAGGTTTAATCAACAAAAGCGACATCGGAAAGCCGTAACCGCTGATCGATTTGGAGAGGATTACCATATCGGGAACGATATTAGCTCTTTCAAATGAGAAGAATGGCCCTGTCCGCCCGCAACCCACTTGAATGTCGTCGCAAATTAATAAAATGTCGTGGCGATCGCACAAGTCTCTGAGTTGTTGCATCCACTCGACGGGCGCGACAATTACTCCGCCTTCAGCTTGCACCGTTTCAAAAATAATTGCCGCTGGTTTTTCGATTCCAGAATTGACATCATTTAGGACTGCTTCGATATAACCGATAGTATTAAAACTTTCCATGAACCCATAGGGATAGGGCATAAAAGTGACGTTATTTGAGGTTACGCCTGCCCCCGCTCTCGCTGCGAGATTGCCAGTCGCAGCTAAACTGCCTAACGTCATGCCGTGATAGGCTCCCATGAATGAGAAAATGCCCGGTCTTTTCTTGATTTTTCTGGCTAATTTCAAAGCTGCTTCAACGGCATTCGTTCCCGTTGGGCCGCAAAACTGAACTTTATAATCCAGCTTTTTCGGTTCTAAGACAAACGAAAAGAATTTTTCTAAAAATTCTTTTTTGGCTGAGGTGTGCATATCTAATCCGTGCGCGATCGCGTCCGATTCCAGATACGCTATTACTTTATGCTTGATATAGTCATTGTTGTGTCCGTAATTCAGCGCCCCTGCCCCTGCTAAAAAATCGATATATTCCGCTCCTGTTTCGGAATATATGATAGAATCTTTTGCCCGATGGAATATATCAGGAAAATTTCGGCAGTAGCTTCTGACATTAGACTCGCGACTTTCAAAAATATTTGTTTGCTGACTTGGCTTTTGTAGGGCGATGCGATGCATGGCAACTTTCTCACTCTAGTTAATTTGTTAGTTAGGCGGCGGACAATTCAAAATTAAACGTTACTTCTCTTTCCAGACTTAACGTCATGGGATACTCGCGATCGATCGGCAACAGCAAGTCCTTCAGGAGCGCGTTTGGTTGCGCCAAGAACCCCTGAATCAATCTCTCGAAATCCTCCAGAATGTGAGTAATTGTGGCTAGCTCGAAGCGGCGGAAATCGTAATTGATGCCGATACAGAACTTGAGATCCGGATACACGGCAACAGTCAGGGGATAGTTAGTCTTGTAAAAATTCGGCGCATTGGAGAAAATCGTCGAGTTCGAGATTTCTAGACGGCCTTCCCATTTTTCCAAGAGTGAATCCACAGGCGCGTTTTCATACACCAAGATACTCTCGAACAAAGGCCTGCTTCGCGGCACTTGACTCCACCCTTGAATATCAACTAGCGGACTCCACTCGTACTGGCGCATTTCCAGTAATTGTTCTTGAAGCTGCCTCAGCCAAACTAGCAGAGATTGGTCAGAAGCTACCTCGATCCATACGGGCAAGCTGTTAACAAATAGCCCAATTAGCGGCTCGTCTTGTAGTAATTCTACTGGGCGTCCCGCCACCGTACATCCGTAGACGACTTTGCGATCGCCGCTGTAGTAACTGAGCAGCATCGCCCACGCTCCCTGAAAGATCGTACTTAAGGTAAGCTGGTGCTGCCGCGAAAAAGATTGCAGCGCTGCTGTAGTTTCTGGCGATAAATAGATTCTCTGTTCGTCGTATTTTTCCTCTGAATTGAAGGCGCTGCTAGCATCTAGATTGTTGAGGGAAGTAGGCGCTCGCAATTCTCCGAGCGCCTGCCGCCAGTACATCTGGGCTTTCGCTACGTCTTGTTTTTGCAACCATTCGATGTAGTCTCGGTAGGGAATGCTGGGCCCTAAATCTACTTTTTTCCCCTCACAAATCGCCTCGTAAATTTGAAGCACTTCCGCGAGAATCGTGGGGATTGACCACCCATCCATCACGATAAAATGTCTGCTCCAAATAAATTGGTAACAGTTGTCAGCGAGGCGAAACAAAGTCAGGCGCATCAAACACTCTTGGGAAAGGTCGAACCCTAAGGCGCGATCGCTATCCAGAAAAGTATTTAATTGCTCCTCCTGTTCCGCAGGATTTAGCCCCCGCCAGTCGTATTGCTCTAAGGGAACTGTTACTTGCTGATATACAACTTGTAACGGTTTGTTGATATCTTGCCAGAAAAAGCCTGTCCGCAAACTCGCGTGCCGGTTCGCTACTTGCTCCCAAGCGCTAGAGAAAGCCTCAACGTTGAGATTTCCCCGCAACACAAAGGGCATTTGGAAAAAATACAGTCCCAATTCCGGAGCGAATAAGCTATGAAAGAGAATGCCTTTCTGAATCGGCGAAAGTTCGTAAATATCCTCAATGTTTTCTACTTTCATGAATGTTTACCTGCGTTGGTTGATTTTCGCTAAGAAGCGATCGAGGTCTTTTTGACTCAAATTTGCTTTTGGGAAGTCAGAAGGCGTGTAGGTTCCTGCTTCGACAGACTGACAGTGGGCAGCAAGCGATCGCAAATTATCCACAAAATCATTAGCTAGTTTTTCGATGGTGGTTCGCCGGTAGGCTGCTTCGCTATACCTCCACTCTAGTTGCAGCCTATTTTCTCGCACGCCTCCGTCAATTTCGATCGGATAGCGCCGATTTCCTAGCAGACTGCTGCTCGCGCTTTCTACTAGCTCAAACGCAAAAGATTCAGGCACAATCGGATCGAATTGCTCGCGGTAGTTAAATCTAATCTGCGATCGATCCAAGGCTTGCAGGTGCGCCGCTACTTCTGCGCCATCGCCCAAATAGCGCAGTACCCCAAAGCCAGCACCTCGATTGGGTACGCCCCGCACCTGCTCTTTAATCGCCTTTAAAGCTTCCCCAGGCCCAGAGATTCCCTTGAGAATGAGCTGCACCGGAAAAATCGCCGCAAAGCAGCCGATCGTGCGCGACAAATCGATATCTTTGGCAAAAATTTCTCGCCCCGAAGCCTCCAAATCCACCTGCAAGGAATCCGCTTTCGTCCATTGATTAAAAGTTTGCACCAATGCAGTCAGCAATACTTCGCTCGTTTGGGTTCCATAAGCTGCTGGAACTTTTTGCAGTAAAGTGCGAGTTTCTTCAACATCGAGCAAAACTAATACAGCGTTTGCCCGATCGTTGCTTGGAGAATCAACGGGCAGTTTCGAGACTTCTTGACGCGCAGCAAGCCAGTAATCTCGCTCTTGCTGAATTTGTGGCGATTTGGCGTACTCTTGCAGAAATTCTGACCACCGTTTAAAAGTTGCTGTTGCGGGCGGTAATTCTACGGATTGCCCCTGACTCAACTGCGCGATCGCCGCAGAAAGCTCCTCTAGCAAAATTTGCCACGAAATGCTATCTGCCACCAGTTGATGAATCGTTAATAGCAGGCTGTTGGGTCGATCGTTTCCCTGGTTAAACAAAGCCACTCGCCAGAGAATTCCCTCGCATGGATTCAAACTTTCTTTTAGCTCGGCTGCCGTTCTTTCTAAAGTAATTTCTCGTTCGCTCACTGGCAACGCCGATAAATCGATGTATGAGAAAGGTTCTGTTTGAATTTCCTCTAAACTACCGTACATTTGCTGCCAGCCCGATTCTGTATGGAGAAATTGCAGGCGAAGAATGTCGTGGCGATCGAGCAATTTTTGCACCGCTTGCTGCCAGAGTTCAGGAGCGATTGCCGAGTCTGTTTTAAATAAAAAGCTCTGGCATTTACCGGAAATTTTTTCTTCTAAAAATTCCTGCTGTATTGGGAGAATAGGTAGCAGTTTTTCAGTCGTCTCAATTGTGCCTGCAACGGCTGCAAGCTCCGCCACAGTGGGACACTCAAACAGTTGTTTGGGCGTCACGCGCAAGCCGGCTTGATTGATTTTGGCGACGATGCGAATACTGGATATCGAATCTCCGCCTAACTCGAAAAAGTTATCGTAAATTCCTACTTTTTCGACCTCTAGCAGTTGCCCCCAAATCTGGGCGATAGTTTCCTCGGCAGGCGTGCGAGGTTCTGCGAAAGTTCCTTCTAATTTCGCTCTGGCACTGTCCGGTTCTGGGAGCGATCGCCGGTCTACCTTTCCATTAAGAGTTAAAGGCAAACTTTTGAGCGTTACAAAAGCCCAAGGCACCATGTACTCAGGCAATTTTGTCGCTAAAAAACGGCGAATTTCGCTGCTGTTTGGTGCTTGTTTCTGATTAGAAACAAAATAAGCCACGAGGCGCTTTTCACCAGGCACATCTTCCCGCGCCACCACTACAGCCTGCGCGATATCTGGATGCTGCCCTAACGCTGCCTCAATTTCTCCCAATTCAATGCGGAAGCCCCGGATTTTTACTTGACTGTCAATTCGCCCGATGAATTCGATGTTTCCGTCTGGCAAATAACGAGCCAAATCACCCGTTTTATAAAGATGTGCTTCAGGCGCACCGAATGGATTCGGAATAAATTTTTCTGCCGTCAATTCGGGGCGGTTGAGATAGCCCCGCGCCAGACTGCTGCCGCCGATGTGCAGTTCCCCAGGCACGCCTACTGGCACTGGCTGCAAATGGGAATCCAGTAGATAAATCTGAGTATTTGCTATTGGTCTGCCGAGTGGAACTGTCTCGGAAATTCCTTTCAATTCCTCGCCATACACTTGATAGGTTAGTACGCCCACCGTCGCTTCTGTTGGCCCGTAGTGATTGAAAATAAGGCAATCTGGATTGATTTTACGAATTTCTTCAATCAATTCCCAGCTTGCAGCTTCACCGCCTAAAATTAGCCGTTTTCGTGGCAAAATAGACTCGGCTTCAGAAGAAGTTAAAAGAGCAGCAAGGTGCGAGGGAACAATCTTGAGGCAATCGATAGAATGGCGGCGGAAATATTCACCCAGCGCTTCTGGATCGGTGGCGCGTTCTTGGGATACTATATGGAGGCATCCACCCGAACAAAGTGCCGGGAAAATCGCTGTATTGCCCAAGTCTGCCGCGAAGGTAGAAACGGTGGCGAAACTAGCACCTGATGGCAGGTTTAACTTTTCCTGAATACTGTGTAGGTAATTGAGCAGTTGCCCGTGTTCGATCGCTACTCCCTTGGGCGTGCCAGTGGAACCGGAAGTATAGATGACGTAAGCTAAATTGTCAGAAGAAGCGCGAGGCGTGTAAGAGGCAGAAACAGCGGGAATGTCTGTATCGATGCAAACAATATTTACCTGAGTTTTCGGCAAGCTTTCAGCGAGTCGCTGTTGCGTTATCAGCACCTGAACTCGGGCATCTTCTAGCATGAGTGCCTTGCGATCTGCTGGGGTTGCCGGGTCTATGGGTAAATACGCGGCACCTGCTTTGAGAATGCCCAGCATTCCTACGATTGTTTCTAAGGAGCGATCGAGGCAAATGCCAACAACGACCTGTGGTTGAACTCCCAAGTTTTGCAGGTGATGGGCGAGTTGATTGGCGCGATCGTTGAGTTCTCGGTAGGTGATTTGTTCACTTTCAAAGACGACGGCAATGTTGTCTGGGTTGCGTTCTGCTTGTTCTTCAAAAAGCTGATGAACGCATTTATTTTTCGGATAATCTTTTTGAGTTTGGTTAAAGTCAATGAGAAGTTGCAGCCGATCGCGATCGCTCAGTATGTCTACCTGACTGATAGCGACTTCTGGATTTTTGACTGTGCTTTCTAATATCGCCTGAAAGTGTTCTGACAAGCGCTTTATATCTGCCGCAGCAAATAAAGCGGAATCGTAGTGAAATTCAGCGCTTAGGGAATTGCACAGGCGGAGGCAGGAGAGCTTGAGTTTGAATGGCTGTAGGCACGCATCTTGCCGAACAAGGGAAAATGAAACGTCTGAATTATCATAGTTCTTAGGCTCTTCTTGGAACTCAAAGCAGACTGGCCAAAAGCTGCTGCTTTTTTCGTTTTCTAAGCTTTCTTCCCAGCTAAAATATTCTTGCCAGTTGTACATCTCGTTGAGATTAAGCTCAACTTGCTGCCTCACTTGTGAGAAAGTTAACTCGTCTTGCACTGGGCACTGTAGGGGTAAGTATTTGCACAGCAGCCCCAGAGAGTGTTCTAATTCTTCATATTTTCTGCCGTCAATCGCTACGCCGATTATCGGGTTTGGCTCTCTGGTAAGCCGCCAAATGAGAATTTGCCAGCAAGTCAGCAGGAAGGCAGAAATATCGCTTTTGTGCTTTGGGGCGATCGCTTCCAAGCTGTTCAACAAATCACCCCGAATTTCCACCCTTTCTACTAGCGGCTGAAATTCCGCTTCGGAATTATTATTTTCCCAAGGAAGCGTTAATAAATCCCAAGATTTAATGTTCAGCTTTCGCCAGTATTCTTGGCCAATTGCCGTTTCTTCTGATTCGAGTAACTCATTTTGCCACTCAGCAATATCGGCATATTGCATTGGCTCATCGGCTTGTTCTTCACGGCACGCACAGGCTGAGTAGGAAAGACTGAGTTCGCGGGTAAAATTTTTCAGGGTGACGCTATCTGCAATTAAGGCAGAGAAGTTCGCCAGCAATAGGTGCTTGTCTTGGGCCAGAGTGGCTAAAGAGATGTGCCAAAGTGAGCCGCGCTCAAAATCAAAAGGAAGCAGACTTAGTTGCTGAAAAAGCGCTGCGATTTTAGCTTCTTGTTCTTCTGGAGACAAACCGCTCAGATTGTATTCGGAGATAGGAACTTCGCAACTGCTGGCGATCGCTTGCAGGGGTAGTGTCATCCCAGGCAAGCAGTGAAAGCTAGTACGCAGGATTTCGTGCCGATTTACGACATTTTGCAGCGCCTTTTTAAGAATCTCTCGATCGAGGTTTCCTGTAATTAAAATTTCACCTCGAACGCGATAGGTCTGTTGGCGCTTATTTTGCTGTAATTCCCACAGGTGCCGTTGCTGTGGAGAAAGTCTAAACCCTTCGATTGTTTCCTTTTGCATATCTACTGTTCCTTTCATGGGTCTAAATGTCTTGACAGCTAAACGGTTCTGCCATCCCGACAACAACTCGACGCGAACCAGAAAATGGGGTGCGTCCGTGCGCGGCTAGCATATTATCTAGCAGCAAGACATCTCCTTCTTCCCAAAGGAAAACAATTGTTTCTTGCTGATAGCAGCGACGAATTTCGTCTAATATAAAATCTTCAATGGGCGAGCCATCGCCGTAATAAGCATTGCGGGGTAAATCTTCCTGCTTAAAAGAAGTTAAAAGCTCTTTGCGAACGACGGGTTCGAGATTGGAAATGTGGAATAGGTGAGCTTGATTAAACCACACCATTTCCTGGGTTTTTGGGTGCTGAGCGACAGCTTGACATATTTGGCGAGTTCTCAAGCGATCGTCACTTTTCCATTCTAACTCAATTCCCGCTTTTTGGCAATACTCTTCTACCTCAATTTTGCTATCAGTATTGAAGACATTTTGCCAGGGTAAATCTACGCCACCGCCGTAATTTCGCACATACATAACCTTTTTTTGGGCAAACTTTTCTCTAATCTTTGAATCCAAGCTTTCAAACACTTTGCGACTGTTAGCAATAGGGGTTTCTCCTCCCTGTTCGGCTTTCTTGACGCAGAAAAAAGCGATTTTCAGCGGCCAATTTCGAGAATAAGCCATTTCATTGTGCAGTGGAATGAATTGCTCGGCAGGATACTCGGTGGAAGTGTAGATATTTCCGCTCACTTGGCTACGGGGAGTTGAGCGAAAAGAATATTCCAACAAGTCGCCAGCAAGATTTTGAATAAACTGCTCGAAACCATTCACCCCGCCGACTTCAAAGCCTCGAAAAAGTATTCCTCCGTGCTTGCATAACTGCGTTTCAATTGATGAGCGATTGTTCGCAGCCCAACCCGCGAGATTTAATTTTTCTACTGTGGGCTGAACAACTAGAGGTAGAAAGTTTTCGGGCTGGAGGTAGGCGGTTTTGACTAATTCCTCTGAGGACAGGCTGACGGCTTTTCGCCTAACTGCTCCTAACTTTTGGGAATTGAGATTTTTTGTTTCTGTATTTGTCATGATTTTGGCAAATTGGGTAAAATTTTTATCCTTTTTTTTCAAGAAAAAATGAAATATTGATCCATCACTTCACACTTTTCATAACTTGGCGTTTAGCCATTTTTAATTTTTGAAGTCCAGAAAGATTAATTTGTTTTTCCTGCTCGATTTTGTGCTGCCTTTCTGCTTCGGCAATAATTTCTGCCAAGTCGTCGATCCTGATATCTGGCTGGGCAACCACTTGGTTGAGAAGAGTTTCCCAACCTCTCACGATTCGGGCAATAGTCGCAGCCTCAAATAAGTCGGTTTTGTAATCAAATAAGCCTTGGATTCCTTCTGAAGCCTCCCAGAGAGTGAGGCTTAAGTCGTGTCTCGACATACCGACATCGAATTCCAGAATGCTCAAGGTCAAACCTGCTAACTCCAGGGGTGGCATGGGTGCATTCTGGAGTACAAACCACACTTGAAACAGCGGGTTATAGCTGAGATTTCGCTCTGTCTGCAATTCCACGACGAGCTTTTCAAAAGGGACATCGGGATGAGCGTAAGCTGCTAACGCTACCTCGCGCGATCGACCGAGTAGTTCGCGGAAAGTTGGATTACCTGCCGTGTCAATTCGCAGCACTAAAGTATTGACAAAAAATCCAATTAGTTCCTCTAATTCAAGGAGGTTGCGGTTGGCAATAGGAGAGCCAATAGCAAGGTTATCCTGCTTTATTTGGCAGTATAGCAAGGATTGAAATGCTGCCAACAAGGTCATAAATAGGGTGACATCTTGTTGCTGAGCGAGCGTTTTCAGCCTTTCAGTTAAAGAAGCAGAAATAACAAAAGATTGCTGCGACCCTCGGAAAGTTTGCACGGGAGAGCGCTGCTTATCTGTTGACAGCACAGCTAAAGTGCCTCCCAATTGCTGTTTCCAATAAGCGAGCTGTTTTTCTAATTTCTCTCCCTGGAAATGCTGCCGCTGCCAACTGGCGAAGTCGGCATACTGTAAGGGAAGTTCAGGCAGCGGAGAGGGTTTGTCAGTGGAAAAAGCTTCATAAAGTGCGGCCACTTCTCGCACCAACACGCCCATAGACCAACCATCAGAAATAATGTGGTGTATCGTCAGAAGCAACACATATTCTGCCGAACCAAGTTGCAGCAAAGTGCCCCGCAGTAAGGGCGATCGCGTTAAGTCAAAGGGGCGTTGAGCTTCTTCAAGAGTACGCTGCTTTATTTCAGCTTGCTGCTCAGTTTCTGGTAAATGTCGCAAGTTTACCACCGACAAAGCGAAATCCAATGAAGGAGAAATCACTTGAACAGGTTGCCCGTCCACTTCTGCAATAGCAGTTCGTAAAACTTCGTGACGCCGGACAATTTCATTGAGTGTTTGCTGCAGTGCCGACAAATTCAATTGCCCTTGCAAACGCACAGCAGCAGGAAGGTTATAGGCAGGGTTTTCGGGAGACAATCGATCGAGAAACCACAGCCGTTGCTGGGCAAAAGAAAGGGGAGCAGGATTTTGCTGCGATCGCCTGGGAATACGCTTAGATTGCTCAGCCTGTACTGCCTCTTTGCCTAATGCTTTGAGGAGGAGCGCTCGCTTCTGGGGCGAGAGGTTTTTCAGTCGTTCTGAACGATTAGTAGACATCATGATTCACCTCCTCGCAGTGGTCGCTGTTTGTGATAGTTAAGGAAAGCTTTGCTGCTATGTTTAGCTGGTCGTTTAAAACAACGTTGATATCTGCTTCAGTGGTGAGGGGGTTGGCAAGGACGACTCGAAAAGCAACAATGGGAATGGTTTTGCCATAACAGGTGTTTTGCACGGTTGTTCGCGATACGAAGGTTTGACCGGCTCGCCGCTGGACTTCCTGAAGGTGCTCGTTAAATTGATTAATGAAGTGGTTGTCTGCTTCGGCTAGTTGTTTTTTGGCTGCTTGTTCCCTGAATGTTTCTGGAATGTAGCGGTATAAAAGAATATTAATTTCTGGTTCTAGCAGCAATTCAAATGCTGGATTTTCCAGAATTAAATTAGCCAAGTGCTGCGTTTTATGGATGCCTGAATCTATCAAAAACTCATAGCCTTGATGGCCGATGATATTCAACGCTGCTTGCAAGAACAAACTCGCACCTGGTCGAGAGCCTTCGAGAGAGCGCTTGCCTAGATCGATGGAATCTTTTCGCACCGTGTAGGGCGCGTGTTTTTCAATAACTTTGGCGCTTTGGGGATTGCGGAATAAAACCATACCGATTCCCATTGGCAAATACATTTGTTTGTGTCCATCTATGGTGACGGAATCTGCTAGTTCAATGCCTGCGAATTTGTGCCGGTGACGTTCGGAAAAAAGCACGGGGCCGCCCCAAGCGGCATCGACGTGAAAGTGAGCGTTTGCTTCTTGCGCGATCGCCGCTATTTCTGGAAGCGGATCGATACTTCCCGAATCGGTGCTGCCTGCAACGCCGATAATTGCCAGAATGTGCAGATTGCGATCGCGACATTCGGCTACAGTTTGGCGCAGCGCTGCCAAATCCATGCGGTGATTGGAATCGGTGGGGACTTTTAGGAGACTGCGATCGCCAATGCCTAATAAACCGGCAGCCTTCTCAAAAGAGTAGTGCATCAAACGAGAGCCGATAATAACAGCTCCCTTGTAGCCGTAAAACTCTAAAGCTGCGTGCAAACCTTCTTTTTCAATGCCACTAAAGTTATTTTTTGGCCCTAAAGAAGCGTTGCGAGCGCACCACAGGGCTGTGATATTAGCTAGGGTGCCGCCCGTTACCATGATACCGAGCGTGCTATCACTTTTTTGAATGTGCTGGTTATAAAAATCCTCAGAAAAATCGTAAATTAATCGGTGCATCATTGCCAAAGTCTGGCGCTCGCAGGGGCTTAAAACTTTGGCAGTTTCCATCTTGACTAAATTTTGATTCATCGCCGTTAAAAGCTTCCCAATCGGGCGCACAAAATAGGGAAGTGCGCTCGTCATGTGACCGATATATCGGGGGGAAGAGGTGTGAATGGAATGGGCAACGAGGGTTTGGGCCAAATCATCGATATAATTCCCAACATCTGTAGGAAGGGCGGGAATTTTGTTTTCCCTAAACTCCTGAATAATTAACTCTAAGTCAAAATCTGTACTAGCGGTTTTTGCGTACAAAAAGTCTTGCACAAGGGCAGAAATGCGCTCCTCCATTGCTTCCTCAGCCAAAAACGACTTTTCTGAGGCACTGAATAGCTCCATTAACTTTTCTTCAAGTGGGGTAACAGAGGCTTTTAAGGGCTGCATTACATCTTGAGAATCTTTGGCTTTTACTGTTAGTTTACTCATCCGAATCAATCCTGTTAAATGGGCGTTTTTTATCTCCTGTCCCCCAAGAAAGCCTTAAGGAGAAAAGGTCTTTTTGTGCTTTTTTACCAAGCCGATATTTACTCAGTCAGCATCACAGTTTGTGCTGACTCTCCATCACTCTTTTCTAAGAGATCGAGCAATTCATCTATCTGGTTAGAATCGGCGTTTGCCAGAATTTCTTCCTCGACCAGTTCAGCTAAATTCTGAATGGTGGGAGCGCCAAAAAAATCGCACAGCGCTAACTCTACCCCAAAGCACGATCGCACTCGCGATATTAACTGTGTTGCCATCAGAGAGTGACCGCCGAGGTCAAAAAAGTTTTGGTTAGTTCCTACTTTTTCTAGCCCTAAAAGAGCAGTCCAAATCTCAGCAATTTCTTCCTCTGTGGGCGTTTGTGCCTCAGTGAAGGCTGTTTCATCAGAAACGTAATCGCACTTTTGAGATAAGGCGAGGCGGTCAATTTTTCCGTTAGGCGTTAGTGGCAGCGCATCTAATAGCACAAAAGCTGAAGGCACCATGTAATCGGGCAGTTTGTGCTTCAAGAATGAACGCAGTTCGGAAATAACTTCTGGGTACTGATTTCTGAACCCTGGGTTAGGAACTAAGTAAGCGACTAGGCGCTGACTCCCCGGTGCATTTTCCTGAAGCAAAACAGCAGCGGTGGACACAGAAGAATGTTGAGAAAGTGCTGCCTCTATTTCTCCGAGTTCGATGCGGAAACCGCGAATTTTTACTTGGCAATCGCCACGGCCCAGAAATTCTATATTACCATCCGGCAGGTAACAACCGATATCGCCTGTTTTGAACAAAATTTTTTGATGAGAATTACCGAGAAAATCTAATTTTTCTTGCCCAAACGGGTTAGAAATGAATTTTTCGGAGGTTAATTCCGGGCGGTTTAAGTAGCCCTGTGCCAATCCATCGCCGCCGACGTAAATCTCGCCGGGACTTCCGATCGGAACTGGTTGCAAATTGCGATCGAGCAGATAAATTTGCGTGTTGGCGATCGGGCGACCGATTGGCACTTTCTCGACACAGTGAGTTGCATCGTACCACGTCACGTCCGCAGCTACTTCAGAAGAGCCATAAAGATTGATTAATACCCGCTGGGGCATCTGCTCTCGAAATTGCTGGCCAAGTTCCAGTGGCAGAGTTTCTCCGCTGCAAATCCAATACTTTAATTGAGGCAAACGCCTGTCTAAATCAGGGAAGGAATTTAAGAGAGCGCGCAACAAAGAAGGAACCAGCACCAGTCGGGTTACATTTTGCTTTGATAAGGTTTGAAGGAATTGGTTAAGATCTTTGACGGATCGATCGGGAATAATCACTGTTGGCAACCCATGCAGCAAAGGGCCAAAGATTTCCCAAACCGAATCGACAAAATTTAAGGACGTTTTTTGACAGCAAATATCTGCTTCGATAAAAGGGTAGGGGTTCCAAAAACAGCGATTGACTGTACCTCGGTGGGTGCCGAGTACGCCTTTGGGAGTGCCTGTCGAGCCGGAAGTGTAGAGGACGTAAGCGAGGCGCTCGGCTTCCACTTTAACAGCGGGGTTGCGATCGCTCTGGCGGGAAATTTCCTGCCATTCGGCGTCGATACAGACGACTTTTGCGCTGTGTTCGGGGAGGGTTTCTAGGAGGTTTTTTTGAGTCAAAAGCACCGGAACTTTTGCGTCGGCCAGCATGAAAGATCGGCGTTCTTGGGGATAAGCAGGATCGAGAGGAACGTAAGCGGCACCGACTTTTAAAATGCCCAAAATAGCCACCAGCACGGACAGCGATCGCTCTAAGCAAATTCCCACCAAAACTTCTGGTTTTACACCTAGAGATTGCAGGTAATGCGCGATTTGGTTGGCTTTGGCATTCAATTCGCGGTAAGTCAATTGTTCATTTTCGCAAATTGCAGCCACTGCATCTGGGGTTCGCTCTGTTTGCGCTGCAAATAATTCGTGAATTGAGGAATTTTTGGGGTAATCCGCTTGGGTGTCATTCCACTTTATCAACAACTGACGTTGCTCTCGCTCGGAAAGAACCGATCGCAACTCGTAACGCTCGGATGACTCGCGCGCGATCGCTTCTAGGGTTTGGGCGTAATAACCTCCCATTGCCTCAACCTGTTCGCCGCATAACTCGGCGCTGTCGTATTCCAGAGACAACTGTACTTTCGCGGACAAAGCATCTAGGCTGAATTCAACAAATAAAGGAAAATTCGTTTCTAGTAAAAACTTTCCCCCTAAAACTTCAAGATTTTTTAGGGTTTGCAAGCCCTGATAAACGTGAATATTAACGTAGTTAAACGCTGTCTCGAACAAAGGCTGACCGCCCAAAGTTCTCTGTATTTCTGCCAGCGGATAACGCCGATAAGGCAGCAATTCTCGCTCCGCCTCAAAAACCTGCTGCACCAAATCAATCCAAGTACCGCCGGATAGTTGCAAGCGAAATGGTAGAGTATTCAGAAAAAGTCCGCAAATTCGCTCTCCATCTGTCTCTTCAGGGCGTCCGTTCGCCACGAAACCTGTCAGCACGTCTGACTGTCCGCTGAGCAGGCTTAAAACGCGCAAATGAGCTGCTAACAAAACGCTTTTAATAGGAACTCCGGCGGAATTAGCTAGCTGTTTGAGCCCTTCAGAAATTTCTGGGGGAATCGCCACATTGTGGGTGCAAATTTGCCGGATTCTCGCCTCGCGCGGGAATTTTTGCCAGCGCGGCAGCACCGCGATCGTGCAGTCGCTTAACTTTTCCTTCCAAAAGCGCTGGTGTTCCTCAGATGCAACGCTCGCTCGCTCCATAGCCACAAAATCTCGGAACGCGATTTGAGGTAGCGGAGCGGCAGAACCGCCTGTTTTCCCCAGCAGTAAAAAATATTGCTGAAACAACTCTGTCAACACCAACCCCACACTCCATCCATCGAGAATCGCGTGGTGAAATGCAAAACTTAGCTGAAAAGTCTCCTGAGTATAGCGGTGAATCTGGAACTGCATCAAAGGAGGAGTTTTCCAATCAAAATGCCGATTTCTTTCTCCTTCAAGCCAAGCATTTAAAGCCGCTTCTCGCTGGGAATTGGAGAGGTGGCGCAAATCTTCCACCTGCAAGGGAATTTCAACTTTTTGATGAACCAATTGCAGGGACTCGCTGAAACCAGTTAACTGAAATGAAGTCCGCAGCACGGCGTGACGCTTTACCAAACACTCTATCGCTGCCTGCAAAACCTGAACTTCGAGAGGAGCTTTTAGGTGAAAGCTAAAGATATCGTGATAGATAGCGCTTTCCTGGCTGTACTCGCTATGAAAAATCATGCCCATCTGAAGGGCAGTTAATGGATAGGCATCCTCTACATTATCAGGTATTTGCTGTTTGTCTGCTGGCAAAATTAAACTGAAAGCTTGACTTTTTGAAGGTTCTAATTCTTTAAATTCTGTTGCTTTCAGCTCCCGAACGATCGCCTCAATCGTTGGATACTGGAACAGTTGTTGCAAGGAGAAGCGCAAGCCTTGTTTTTGAGCTAAAGACTGCACCTGAATGCTGCGGATAGAATCGCCTCCCAAGGCAAAAAAATTGTCACGGATGCCGACTTTTTCCACGCCGAGAATTTTCTCCCAAATTTCTGCCAACGCTTTTTCTTCGGCAGTGCCGGGAGCGACAAAAGCTTCCGCTAAATCGGGTCTGGCTGTGTCGGGTTCTGGCAGCGATCGCCGATCTACCTTACCGTTAACGGTCAGGGGCAAAGCTTCCAAAAGCACGAACGCGGCAGGCACCATATAGTCCGGCAACTTTTCCTTCAAGAAAACGTGCAATTCTCCAGTGGTGAGAGTCGTTTCTGACGGAGCCACTATATAGGCTATTAACCGCTTGTCTCCCGGCGCGTCTTCCCGCAGCAAAACTGCGCTCTCCCGCACGGCTGGATGCCGGTTTAGCTGCGCTTCAATTTCTCCCAATTCGATGCGGAAGCCTCGCAGCTTGACCTGAGTATCTATTCGCCCCAGATATTCAATATCGCCATTGGGCAAGTAACGCGCTAAATCTCCGGTTTTATACAGTCGCGCTTCTGGATTTTCGCTAAAGGGATTAGAAATAAATCGCTCGGCTGTTAAGTCAGGGCGGTTGAGATATCCCCGCGCCACTCCCGCGCCTCCGACGTACATTTCCCCGGGAATCCCCACCGGAACTAATTGACGATTTTTATCTAAGATATAAAGCTGTAAATCGGGAATGGCACACCCAATAACGCTACCAAGCCCGTTTAAATCAGCTAAACTGAGCGGGCGATAAGTGACGTGAACTGTGGTTTCCGTGATGCCGTACATATTCACTAATTGCGGACTCCGATCGCCGTGCCGCTCGAACCAGGGTTTTAAGCTGGGCAATTCTAAGGCTTCGCCGCCGAAAATGACCCAGCGCAGGCTTAAATTGTTGCCAGTTTGTACCGACTCTTCGGCTTGCATAAGCTGGCGGAAAGCTGAGGGAGTTTGGTTGAGAACGGTGACTCGCTCTCGACACAGTAATTCATAAAATGCGATCGGCGATCGCGCTACGAAATAAGGCACAATTACGAGGCGTCCGCCGTAAATTAAAGCGCCCCACAGTTCCCACACTGAGAAATCGAAAGCGTAGGAATGAAACAGAGTCCACACGTCGCCTTCGCTAAAGTTGTACCAAGATTGGGTGGCCGCGAACAGGCGAACGACATTGGCATGGGTTACTAAAACGCCTTTGGGTTGACCCGTTGAACCGGAGGTGTAAATAACGTAAGCAAGATTTTCAGCCGTAGCGTGGCTGTTAGGATTGTCAGTGCTATTTTGAGTGATCGCCTCCGAATCGGCTTCTAAACAGACAACTTTGCCGCTATATTCGGGGAGAGTTTCTAATAGTGTTTCTTGAGTCAACAGCACCGATACCGAGGCATCTTGAAGGATGAAAGCCGTGCGATCGATTGGATTGGCTGGATCGAGCGGCACATACGCGCCCCCGGCTTTTAGAATGCCTAAAATTCCGACAATTGTTAACAACGAGCGCTCCACGCAAATCCCCACTAGCACTTCGGGTTTGACGCCTAGTTGCTGTAAGTAATGCGCGAGTTGGTTCGCTCGTTCATTCAGCTCGCGGTAGGTGACTTTTTGGTCTTCAAATACTACGGCAACCGCATCGGGAGTTCGCTGGGCCTGCTGTTCAAATAATTGATGAATACAGTTATCTTGGGGATAGTCAGCTTTGGTGCCGTTCCACTCAACAAGAATTTGCTGCTTTTCGGCTGGCGTTAGCAGCGGTAAATTTTTCAAAGGTTGGTGAGGGTTTGCCGCCATCCCTTCTAGTAAGACCTGCAAGTGTCCCAGCATCCGCTCGATCGCGCCTTGTTCAAAGCGGCTGCGATCGTACATAATTTTGAGCGCTAACTCCGATTGCGCTACCGCCATCAATGTGATGGGGTAATTCGTGCTGTCAACCGATCGCACGTCGCCAATCTCTAGGCCACTTTTTCCGCGCTGCAATGAAGGATCGACGGGGTAATTTTCAAATACGACGATACTTTCAAATAGTGGCGTATTGAGAGGAATTTTGCTCCACCGCTGCTGAATTTCTACCAGAGGCGAGTATTCGTACTGGCGCACTTCAATGCTGTGGCTTTGCAATTGCTGTAACCACGAAATAATTGAGTCTTCAGCGGGCACTGATACTCTGACAGGCAGAGTATTAATCAGCATCCCAACCATCGATTCCGCGCCGATTAATTCAGGCGATCGCCCCGAAACCGTTACGCCAAAAATTATGTCTTCTTCACCGCTATATCGGCTCACAAGTAGCGCCCAAGCTCCCTGTACGAGAGTATTTACAGTCAGCTTGTACTGTCGCACCAACCCTTGTAGAGGCGCTAGATCGGGAAGTTTGATTTCAGCTTCGCCTCGGCTCCCTTCACCGCTTTTGCAACTCAATTTTCCACCGACAACAAGCGACGTGGGTGTCGTAAATCCTTGGAGCGTTTGCCGCCAAAAGGACTCCGCCTCAGCTAAATCTTGCTGCTGCAACCAGGCGATGTAATCTCGATAAGAGCGAGGGCGCTTGAGTTGCAATTTTGCGCCCTGGCATTCTGCTTCGTAAAAGGCAAAAACTTCCTTGATGACGATCGCCTGCGACCACCCATCTAAAACTAAGTGGTGGTGGCTCAAAATAAACTGAAAAGTATCTGTTTCTAACTGCGCCAGTGCAATGCGAATTAAGGGAGCTGATGTCAAGTCAAAGCCCTGCTCTCCATCGGCTTTTAGGAACGTTTCTAGCTGCTGTTGTTGTTCGGAGGTCGAGAGCGATCGCCAGTCCATTTGCTGCCAGGATAAGGGAGCCTGCTTGCGGACAACTTGCACGGGTTCTTTTACGTTCTCCCACAGGAAACAAGTCCGCAAAATGGGATGCCTGTCTACAACTTTTTGCCAACTATTTCTAAACGCAGAAACATTGAGATCGCCGCGCAAGACGCACAGCAGTTGCCCGAAATATATGCCCGATTCTGGCTGGTAAAGGGAATGAAAGAGAATGCCCTGCTGCGCTGGGGAGAGGGGATAAAAATCTTCGATATTGCCTTTGCTCATCTTACAGCTCTCCCAAAATTGCAGTAATGTTGTCTAAATCGTCCTGGCTCCACTGGCTCCACTTAAACTCCGCAAAGTCAGAAGGAGTGCAGCCGCCGGCGTCGGGGGACTGACAGTATTGAATTAGCGATCGCAGCGATTCTATAAAGCCCGTTGCCAAATTTTCAATGCTTTCTCGTCGGTGAATATTTTCGCTGTACGTCCAATCTAATTGCAGCTTGCTTCTGGCAATAAATCCGTTAATTTCCAGCAGGTAACGCCGATTTCCGCGCGGGCTGCGGATGGGGCCACTCGGCTCGGAGGACAGCATCAATAAAGAAGATTTCGACAGCACTTGGTCGAACTGTCCGAGATAGTTAAAGCTTACCTCAGATTGCGGCAATTTGTGCAAATCTTTAGCAATTTCTGGGTTTAAATATCCTAGGACACCGCAGCCAACACCGCGATTTGGCACGGCGCGTAATTGCTCTTTCACTGATTTGAGAACCGCCCCTAGATCGGAAGGTTTTTCTAAATTTAACAGGACGGGGAAAACTGCTGTGAACCAGCCGATTGTGCGCGACAAATCTACTCCTTCAAATAGATCTTCGCGCCCGTGACCTTCTAAGTCCAGTAAAAGTGAGTTATTGCCAGTCCAGCGTTCAAATGTTTGACCTAAAGCAGTTAGCAATACATCATTAATTTGAGTGCGGTAAGCGACAGGTACTTCTTGTAAGAGCAGTTTTGTTTCTTCAACACTCAAAGCAACGGATACTGTCTTTTCAGATGCAACTAAATTGGCTGCGTTTGGGAAATCCACCGGCAAGCGAGAAGTTGGTTGGTGAGAAAGGGCGAACCAGTAATCGAACTCTCGCTGCAATTCGGGCGATCGCGCCCACTCATGCAAGCGTTCTGCCCACTGCTTAAATGAGGTTGTTTTGGGCGGTAGCGCGACTGTTTCGCCGCGGCTAATCTGCCCGTAAGCTGTCTGGAAATCCTCAATTAAAATTCGCCACGAAACCCCATCAACCGCTAAGTGATGAATGGCCAATAACAAGCGATTTGGCTGATGTTTGCCCAAGTCAAATAGGGCAGCGCGAAGTAATGGCCCCTCTGACAAATTCAAACTGGCTTGCAACTGAGTGGCGGCGGTTTGGAAAGCGGCTTCTCGCTCCTCTGAAGGTAGCGACGACAAATCAATGTAGGTAAACGGAGCAACCTCGTCGGGATTGGCGAGCTCCTGCTGCCAGCCAGATTCTCCTCCTGCAAAACGCAGGCGCAGCGCGTCGTGGTGCTTCAGCAATTCTTGCAAAACTGACTCAATTAATGCAGGTTCGAGAGGTTGCCGCAACTCTAAAAGCACCGCCTGATTCCAGTGGTGCGGATCGGAGAGATTTTGTTCAAAAAACCAGTGCTGAATCGGTGTCAGAGGAACTTCGCCAATGATTAATCCCTGTTCCGATTGTTGGGTTCCAACTATATCGGTGACGGCTGCTAACTGTGCAATGGTTTGGTGTTGAAACAGTTGTTTTGGAGTGAGCCGCAACCCCGCTTGATTGGCTTTAGAAATGACTTGAATGCTGAGGATAGAATCGCCGCCCAATTCAAAGAAATTGTCGTCACTTCCCACTTGTTCTAGCCCCAATACTTGCGCCCAAATTTCTGCCAAAATTTTCTCAATAGCCGTGCTTGGCGCGGCGAATGCCTCTTCGAGTTCTGGGCGATCGCGATCCGGTGCGGGAAGCGCCTTGCGATCGACTTTGCCGTTGGGAGTTAGAGGTAGGGATTCCAGCGTTACGAACACAGCAGGCACCATGTATTCTGGCAATTTTTTGTGCAGGTAGTCGCGCAGTTGCGGCACTAACTCTCGGTTCGCTTTTCCTTGCAAGGGATTGTTGGCAAAGGCGTTCAAAGCCTTTCGCGAAAAGCCAGAAGTTTGGGAAAAACTGGGAGCGATCGCCTTATAAAAAATTGCGTCGTAACTGCCATCTGGGCTGCCATTTAACCAGCTAATTTCAACGGAATATTGCAATTCGCGGGCCAATTCTGAAAGCGCTTCTGGATTTATCCCTGATTCCGGATCGAGGCTTTGCAGCACTTCTTTTAACTGACCGGCGGTCTGTGGTGCACTGTCGAGCTTCAGCAGTTCTAAAGCTTTCATTTCTGAGTTCAATCGCGCATTCGGCACGTGCCGAAATCCGAGAGCCTCTGGCTGGGTTTCCTCTAGTAACTGGCCTGCGGATTTGAGCGTTAATTCCTGCTGTTGCCAATCTATCCAACCGTTAATTGTTGGCGGGTATATTTGTCCTGTTTCCTGCCCGACGCGCAAAATTACGTCGTAGCGAAACATGGTAAGTTCGTTGCAGAACTTGCCATTTTTTGGCTGTACTTGGACGCTGCTGATATTCGGGAACTGTCGCTTGAAGCCAGAAAAGAACCCTGGATTAAGAATTAATTCTTGCTCTTGAGCGATGCGCTTTTGCACGCGCTGCAACAGATGAGCGACTGGCAGATCGTCGCTGGCTTGGTGCAATTGTACCGAGAGGTGAAACGCTTTTAACAGCGCTAGATTGCGCACGTCTCCGATGAAAATAGAACCCCCTTTGCGTACAACTTTTGCAGCTTGCGACAAGACGCGCAGGAGATAGTCGGCGCTGGGAAAATACTGCACCACGGAGTTGATAATTACTAAGTCGAAAGATTCCGGCTCGATTCCTTCAAAGTCCTGTGCTTCTTTGTGCAAAAGCTTAACTTGCGGCAAGTTTTGCTCCCCCGAACGCAACTGTTGCTCGATAGAATCGAGCGCGATTTGGGAGAAATCTGCGCCCCAGTATTGCGCGCAGTGCGGCGCAATTCGGAATAGCAGCAAACCCGTGCCACAGCCAATTTCTAATACTCGTTGAGGTTGCAGCGCCAGAATGCGCTCAATGCTTAGGTCGAGCCATTCGCGCATTTCTGTTTCTGAAAGGGGCAAATCCGTGTAGCTGCTATTCCATCCCACAATATTGAAAATGCCATCTCGATCTGAAGGGGTCTGGCGATAGCTGTCGTTAAAGACCGATTGCCAATTAGAAATTCGCTCGGCATCCCATTCGCTGCCAGCAACTGTCTCGTTTGTTCCTTTGAAGTCGGCATTTTGCACTACATAAGCGACTAAGCGCTTGTTGCCCGAACCGTCATCGCGGGCGATCGCCACAGCATCCCGCACGGCGGAGTGCTGTCTCAGGGTTTCCTCAATTTCTCCCAATTCGATGCGATAGCCCCGGATTTTCACTTGGCTATCAATTCGCCCCAGGTATTCGATATTTCCATCTGGCAAATAACGCGCCAAGTCGCCAGTTTTGTAAAGGCGCGCGTCGGGTGAGTTGCTAAAAGGATTTGGAATAAATTTCTGGGCTGTTAATTCGGGACGATTCAGATAGCCTCTGGCCAATCCTTCGCCGCCGATATACAGTTCTCCCGGCACTCCCAGCGGCACGGGATTGAGAGTTCGATCTAATAAATAAATCTGCGTATTCGCGATCGGGCTGCCAATGGGTGGCATTCTCTCGGCACCTTTTTCAATTAAAGCAAAGGTTGAATAGGTGGTATCTTCTGAGGGTCCGTAAAGATTGAAGACTTTCTGAATGTGAGGAAGCTGGTAAAGCTGCTGCGCTAAAGTATTCGGCAGCGGTTCGCCAGCTAAATTGACGGTGCGGACTGTTTCGGGAATGCCTTTGATTCGCAGCAGTTCTGCGATCGCGCTGGGAACGGTATTAATCAGCGTTACTTTTTCTGCTGTTTTTAAAGTGGGCAGGTGCAAGGCATTTTCTGCCAGGATGGCTGTGCCGCCCCAGCTTAGAGGCGCGAATAGCTCGAAAACTGACAAATCAAAGCAAATAGATGTCGAGGCGAGAACTCCTCCCAGTTCTTCGGGCGAAAAGACCTCTTTTCCCCAGTGCAAAAAGGCAACGGCGCTGCGGTGTTCGATCGCAACCCCTTTGGGCCTGCCCGTGGAACCTGACGTATAAATTACATACGCTAACTTAGAGGGGTTTTGCTGATTAAATTTAAAATCAGAAGGTGACTTTTCCGAAAAATTCTGTTCCTCTTCCCACTGATCCAATTCGATGACTTTTGCGCTGCATTCTGGCAGAATTTTTAACAATTTTTGCTGGGTTAGCAGCACCGAAATTTGAGCGTCTTCTAACGTGAAAGCTAAGCGATCGTGCGGGTAGGCTGGATCGAGCGGAACGTAAGCGCCCCCGGCTTTTAAAATGCCTAGAATACCGACAATTGTATCGAGCGATCGCTCGACACAAATTCCCACCAAAACTTCTGGCTTGACGCCAAGGTGTTGCAGGTAATGTGCGAGTTGGTTCGCTCGTTCATTCAGCTCGCGGTAAGTGAGTTTTTGGTCTTCAAATACGACTGCAACCGCATCGGGAGTTCGATCTACCTGCGCTTCAAATAATTGATGAATGCAGCGATCGCGCGGATAATCGACTGGCGCGTCATTCCACTCCCTCAAAAGCTGGTATCGCTCATTTTCAGTCAGCAGCGGCAACTCTTCAATGCACCTGTCAGGATTCGCGGACATTTCTTCCAGAAGCGTCTGAAAATGCCCCGCCATCCTGCCAATGGTAGCCGCATCAAACAAGTCCGTGCTGTATTCAAATAGAGCGCTAATTCCGTCTGGTTTTTCCTCTAAATTGAGTGTCAAATCGAACTTGGACGTCTGATTGTCAACCTCTAAAACTGTTAAAGTCATTCCTGGCAAATGCTGAATGGGGAGGGGTGCATTTTGCAAAACTAAACTAACTTGAAAGAGCGGGTTGTAGCTCAAATCTCGCTGCGGCTGCAACTCTTCCATCAGTTGTTCGAGGGGCAACTCTTGATGAGCGTAAGCTTCTAGCGTCACCTCGCGAATGCGAGCTAACAATTCCCGAAAAGTCGGCGTATCTGACAAGTCAGTTCGCAGCACCAGGGTATTGACAAAAAAACCAATTAACCCCTGAATTTCAGCGCGGTTGCGATTAGCAATGGGAGCGCCGACGACAATATCTGCTTGTCCGGTATAGCGATAAAGCAGCGTTTTGAAAGCTGCTAGCAGCGTCATAAATAGGGTGACATTTTCTTTGCGGCTCAGGCTGTTGAGCGCCTCTGTTAGGGCTTTTGACAGCAAAAATGAGTGTTTCGCGCCCCGATAAGTTTGCACGGGAGGTCGCGGTCTGTCTGTTGGCAATTCTAACAAAGGTGGTGCGCCCTCAAGTTGCTGTTTCCAGTAGGCTAGATCGATACGGGCGCGATCGCCTCCGAGCCATTCCCGCTGCCAAACCGCAAAGTCCGCATACTGTATGGGAAGTTCAGCCAGCGGTGAAGGTTTTCCCGTAGAGAAGGCTTCATAAAGCGCTGCTAATTCTCGCAGCAAAACCCCGATTGACCACCCATCAAATACAATGTGGTGCAGCGTTAGCAGCAATATATATTCCTCGGAATCGAGGTGCAATAAATTTGCTCGCAGCAGCGGCACTTTTGCTAGATTAAAATGCTGGAGAGCTGCTTCTGCTGTCAATTTTTGAACTTCTGCTTCTCGCTTTGCCGGTGGCAGTTCTCGCAAATCTGTAACGGGTAACGCGAAATTCAATGTCGGGTGAATGACTTGTACGGGTTTGCCGTCTACAGTACCGAAAGTCGTCCGCAAAGCTTCGTGACGGCGCACAATTTCCTGAAAACTCCGCTTCAAAGTTTCCACATTTAAACTGCCTTTTAGCAGCACCGCTGCCGGGATATTGTAGAAAGGATTGCCGGGTTCAAATTGGGAGAAAAACCACAGTCTCTGTTGGGAAAAAGAAGTGGGCAAAGCACAGACTTCTTCATCAAAACTATTTCCAAAATCGCGTTCTTCCGTTGAAGATTGTTCCGAAAAATGCACCGTCATGGTATTTATCCGTTGTTAACTAAAAGGCAGAGGCCAGAAGAAAAAACACTGTTAGCGAGAATTATTGCTATTGGCTTAAAGAAGAAAGCTTCCTGCGGTAAGTGGCTCGTGAAACTGGCGCGATCGCCGATTCCTGAAGGGTTGCTTTTTGACTCTTAATCTCAGAAATTTTTTCCGCAATTCCCGACAAAATTTGTACCTCCAACAAATCGCGCAGGCACAGCTCAACTTGGAAATTTTGGCGAATTTTGGTTGCCAATTGCGTTACTAGCAGGGAATTTCCCCCCGATTCAAAAAAGTTGTCGCTAACGCTCACTCGATCGATGCCGAGAATCTCCGACCAAATTCGCGCCAGCATTTCCTCAACGGAGGTGCGCGGTGCCACAAAAATCTTTGCTTCTGGAATTGCGGCATCAGGTTCAGGCAGTGCCTTGCGGTTAACTTTGCCGTTCGCAGAAAGCGGCAGCGCCTGCAGAATTATAAAGGCAGAAGGCACCATATAATCGGGCAGTTTTTCGCTCAGGAATTGGCGCAATTCTTCAACCGCAGGGGCAGCGTTTTGTTGTGGAACGATATATGCTACTAAGCGTTTTTGACTGTGCTTTTCTCCGAATGCGGTGACAATGGATGCTTTGACTGCTGGGTGCTCGTTCAAAGCAGCTTCAATTTCTCCGGCTTCGATGCGGAATCCTCGAATTTTAAGGCGGAAATCTTCTCGTCCTAAAAATTCGATATTGCCATCCGGCAAGTAGCGCCCTAAATCTCCCGTTCGGTACAAGCGATCGCCCGTGACGGGGTGCGTGAGGAAGCTGGCGCGAGTTTTTTCTTCATTCCGCCAGTATCCTTTTGTCAGTCCAACTCCGGCACAGCACATCTCGCCGGCAACCCAGACGGGACAGTCTTCGAGCCTTTCATTCAAAATGTAATAGCGTGTATTGGCGATCGGCGATCCGTAGGGAATGCTTTTCCAAGAAGGGTCAACAGTTTCTACCGGATACCAGATGTTCCAGAGAGTGGTTTCAGTTGGTCCGCCGACACTAACAACGCGACACTCTTTGACGATCGCCCTTAACCTTTCAGGCAGCGTTATCGGTATCCAGTCTCCGCCGAGAAACGCCCAGCGCAAGCACTCTGGCAACACTTCAGAACGTCCGCCAACGTAATCGAGCAGCATTTCCATCATCGGGGGAACCGAGTTCCAAATGGTGACGCGCTCTTTTACCATCAATTCGATCCAGTGAGAGGGGTCTAGCCGTTGTGCGGCATCGGGAATGACGATCGCGCCCCCGACTGCTAGGATGCCGAAGATATCGTAAACCGACATATCGTGGTGCAGTGCGGTGACTGCGAACGCGCGATCGCACTCGGTCACATTAAACACTTGGTTGGTCTGAGCGATCGCATTGACTGCACCTCGGTGCGCGATCGCCACGCCTTTCGGCAAGCCAGTTGAGCCGGAAGTATAAATCACATACGCTAAATCTTCCGGTTCCTGCACCGCCTCTAAAGCTTCGCTGCTTTCGGCAGCCAATTCGTCAGTATCGAGACAAATTCGCCGCACATTTTCCGGCCATTCCAATCGCTGATTTAACTGAGATTGCGTCAAAACAATCTCAACTTCGCCATTTTCCAGCAAATACCACAGCCGCTCTTTTGGTAGCGCCGCATCTACGGGCAAATAAGCTGCCCCGGATGCGAGAATGCCCAGCACAGCGACGATTTGCTCCCACCCTTTTTCCATGACGACGGCAACCAACTGGTTAGGGCGAGCTCCCAGCTTCCGCAATCGGTGAGCGACTTGATTCGATCGCAGATATAGTTCCTCGTAGGTGAGGGTGCGATCGCGCGCGATCATGGCTGCTTGCTGCGATCGCGAGGCTACTTGCTGAGCAAACAACTCGTGCAGCAATACATCGGGAATCGGTGCTTCGATGCCGCTAGCGACGGCTTGCTGCTGCAACTGCGCCGTTCCCTGCCAAGCTGACTCGGAGCTTGCGAGGCGCTGCAACAGGTGGCAGTAGGCATCAAACATATCGTCGATTAGCCCTTGGGGGAAGAGTTCTTCCACCACATCCCAGTTCAAGAATAGAGTGCCGCCAGCTTCGCTGTACTGATTGTCTATCCAAACTTGGGGAGTTTGACCGACGACGTAAACAACATCTCCGATTTCTGCGATCGCGCCCAGTATGGAAGAATCGCTTTGTCCGGGGTTATTCTGCGGATTAGTCGTGAATACCACTGGCATCGGTGCCGCCGATGTTCTTCCCTGCAGTTGCGCCAATTCTCGCAGAAGGCGCACGCCGCTGACGTACTGGTGCTCTAAATCGTGCCAAAGCTGCTGAGTCAGGCGTTTCGCCCGAACTTCAAAACTTTCTCGGCGCGAGTTGTCTACCTCCAGCAAAGTAAACGAGGCAAATTCGCCGATAATGTCGTTGACTTGCGGATGCAGTACAAAGCGATTGAAGCGCGGCACGTTGAGGGTAAACCGAGGGCTTTTGCTCCACAGGCTGAGAACTTCGGCATAAGCAGCCAGCAAAACGCCTGTCGGAGAAAGCGCCGCGCGGGCGGCTCGGGCTTTAAGTTTTTTCCAGGTTTCCGGCTCTAACTGAGCGCTCCAGCGCTTGAAGCGAGGCTGTGTCAGGGAACTCGGATGCTTGGCTAAGGGGAGTTCGGGCGCTGGCGGCAGAGTGGCGAGGCGATTTTTCCAATACTCTAAAGATTGCTGGAAAAATGAGGAATCTTGGAGCGCGATCGCAGTTAAAACGTAGTCGCGGAATGACAGTTGCAAAGGCGCGAGCGCTGCGTTGGGATTGCGGTAAAACGTCACCAAATCTCCGAAGAGAATTTGATAGCTCCAACCGTCAATGCACAAGGCGTCAATGCTGACGTGCAAGCGGATGCGGCGATCGCCCCGAAGCGAGGCGCGAATCTCGAAAAGCGGCCAGCGATCGAGCGGCAACACTTGGTGAGACAGGGATTCGCGAATTGCTTCGAGTTGGGAATTCACCGCCTCAGGGCTTTGTCCGCGCAAATCTAATACTGGAATTGCATAAGCTGGCACTGTTTCTAAAATTTGCTGTTGCCCGTCTGGATGGACGATCGCGCGCAGCATATCGTGGCGTTCCACCACTCGCTGCCACGCGAGGCTAAACCGCTCTAAATCTATATCGTCGCCTTCAATTTCTACATAGCCGTGAATGGCGACATTTCCCATTTCAAAAAAGCTATTTCTCCCGATCCAGTAAGCCTGCTGCATTTCATTGAGCGGAAAGGGTTCGCAGCGATTTTGAGGATCGGGGACGATTGCAGGCAGTTGCGCAATGGGGCGAGATTCGATCGCCTGCTGCGCTTTAGCGATGGCGATCGCCTCTGCCAAACTTTCCACCGTCGGGGATTGAAACAAACTGCGTAGTGGCAACTCTACCTGAAACGTTTCTCGCACTTTAGCGATTAGTTGCGTTGCCAGCAGGGAATGCCCTCCCAACTCGAAGAAATTATCGCGAATTCCTATTTGTTTGACGCCGAGTACATTACTCCAAATTTCAGCGAGTAACTGTTCTTCCGGAGTGCGAGGTGCAAAAGCGGCGTTTAATGGGAAGTTTTCTGTATCGGGCGCTCTCAGCGCTTTGCGGTCTACTTTTCCATTCGGCGTCAGCGGCAGCGCCTCTAGCAGCACAAAAGCCGAAGGCAGCATATATTCCGGCAGCTTCTCCTTCAGGAAAGAACGCAGTTCACTTGCTGCGATCGCGCCCTCTTGGCCGAACGCTGCATAAGCCACTAAACATTTATTTCCTACTAGTTCATCTTCTCGAACCGCAACCACAGCTTGTCGCACGTTCGGGTGCTGGCTTAATGCCACCTCAATCTCGCCGATTTCGATGCGGAAGCCCCGCACCTTTATTTGATTGTCCGAGCGGCCGAGAAATTCAATATTGCCGTCCGCTAAATAGCAAGCGCGATCGCCCGTTTTGTAAAGCCGCGCATCTGGCTCGCCGCTAAATGGATTAGGAATAAAGGCTCGTGCAGTTAATTCTGGTCGGTTAAAATACCCCCGCGCTAACCCGTCGCCAGCAATATACAATTCTCCAGGTACGCCAATCGGCACTGGCTGCAATTGCGAATCCAGAATATAAACTTGCGTGTTACTGATAGGGCGCCCGATGGCAACCGACTTGACAATTTGACTGGCATCGGTTATCGAATAGCAGCAGGTGAATGTTGTATTTTCCGTGGGGCCATAGCCATTAATAAGCCTGCACCCTTTGGCTTCTTTCAACAGTTTCAAGACGTGGGAAACTGATAAAATATCGCCCCCTGCTAGCAGTTGTTGCACCTGCTTTAAATCCTCTAGCTGTTCGTCTACCATCAGGTGAAATAATCCAGCAGTCAGCCACAGCGTTGTTATTTGATTTTGCCGAATTGCCCGTCCCAATTCTTGCAAAGAGGGGGTATGGGCAGGCATGACAACTAATCGCGCCCCGTTCAAAAGGCTGCCCCAAATCTCAAAAGTTGCAGCATCAAAGGAAATGGGAGCGAGTTGCAGGAAGACTTCTTCCGCGCTCAGATTGGCATAATTACTTCCTTTGACTAACCGCAGGACGCCGCGCTGCGTGACGCTTGCACCTTTCGGCTTTCCAGTCGATCCGGAGGTGTACATTACATAAGCCAGATTGCTAGAAGTCACTAACGGCGCTGGGTTTTCTTCACCGTGCTGCGCGATAATTTCCCAATCTGAATCTAAGCAAATAAGATGCGCCTGATGTGCGGGAAGAGACTCGGCTAAATGTGTTTGAGTCAGCAGCACGGGAACTTGAGTTTCTTCTAACATGAAGCTCAAGCGCTCTTTGGGATAAGTCGGATCGAGCGGTACATAAGCGCCGCCCGCTTTGAGAATGCCGAGCAAACCGACAATCGCGTCTAGCGATCGCTCCGTACAAATTCCCACCAAAACTTCTGGTTTTACGCCGAGTTGTTGTAGGTAGTGCGCGAGTTGATTCGCTTTTTGGTTTAACTCTTTATAAGTCAGTTGTTGGTTTTCAAACACCACCGCAACGGCATCCGGCGTTTGCTCTACCTGCGCTTCAAATAACTGGTGAATGGTGGAATTTTTCGGATAATCGACTTGCGTCTTATTCCACTCCACCAACAGTTGATGCCGATCGCGCTCGCTCAACAATGGCAACTCTGAAATGCGCCGATCGGCATTAGCGATAATTCCTTCGAGCAAAATCTGAAAATGCCCGTGCATCCGCGCGATCGTGCTGGGTTGAAACAGGCTGGTGCTGTACTCCCACGTTGCCGTCAACCCCCGCTCAGTTTCTTCCAAAAATAGCATCAAGTCGAAATTAGCGGTTCCGGTATCAATTTCATGGGAATTTAAGGTCAGCCCTGGCAATTCTAGAGTCTGCGTCAAGCCGTTTTGCAAGGCAAACCCCACTTGAAACAGCGGCGAGTAGCTCAAATCTCGCTCTGGCTGCAACTCCTCGACCAGCTTCTCAATCGGTACATCTTGATGCGCGTAAGCGCCTGATGCCACTTCTCGCACGCTCCTTAGCAACTCTCGAAAAGTCGGATTTCCATTTAAGTCAGACCGCAGCACTAAAGTATTGACAAAAAATCCAATTAATGCTTCAATCTCGCTGCGATTGCGGTTGGCGATCGGAGAGCCAACTAAAATATCTGTCTGCCCCGTATAGCGGTAAAGCAGCGTCTTGAAGGCTGCCAGCAACGTCATAAATAGGGTGGCTTTTTCTTGCTGGCCCAATTGGACCAGCGCCAAGCTCAAATCTTTGGGCAACTCCCAAGTTTGTCTCGCACCCTGGAACGTTTGAACGGCGGGGCGAGGAAAGTCGGTTGGTAAATTTAGAATCGGCAAGCTGCCGCTTAACTGCTGCTTCCAGTAACCCAGTTGCGTCTCTAATATTTCTCCTTGCAACTGCTGGCGCTGCCATGCGGCAAAGTCGGCGTATTGAATTGGCAGTGGGGAAAGCAAGGGTAAACGATCGCTAGAAAAAGCTTGATAAAATTCTGCCAACTCCTGGAGAAATACGCCCAGGGACCAACCATCAAAAACAATATGATGCACGGTTAGAAGTAAGACGTGCTCTGTTTCGTCGAGGCGCAGCAGTTTGGCGCGCAGCAAAGAGCTTTGCCCCAAGTCAAAGGGATCTCGCGCTTCTTGGGCCGACAGTTTTTGCACCTCGGCCTGGCGATCGTCTGGGGAGCGATCGCTCAAATCTATCAGCGGCAGCGTCCAATCGCCCGCAGCAGCAGCGACAACCTGTATCGGTTGCCCTTCCACAGCGGCAAACGCAGTTCTCAAAACCTCGTGCCGCTCGATAATTTTCTCAATACTTTGCCTGAGTGCTTCTGCATTAAGTTGCCCCGTCACCCGAACCGCACCGCAGAGGTTGTAGAAGGGGTTTCCCGGTTCCAATTGGTCGAAGAACCACAAGCGCTCTTGGGCAAAAGACAGGGGAAGATGGCGCGAGCGAGAAACTGGCCCAATGACGGCTGCTTTGGTATTTCCTGTCAGTTGCTCTAGAATTTGCACTGCCAGTCGAGCAATGCTCCTATCCTCAAACAAATCTGCAACCGATACAGTAACGCCCAAGTCACTCTCTATTTGATTTTTTAACTCAAAAATTCTTAAAGAATCTAGTCCAAAGCTACTGAGCGGTCGATCGATAATATTTTGTGTTTTCCTGCTGGCACTAAAGTGGATTGAAGATTCCTCTTCCGTCGCCTTTAGCCGACTTTGGCTATTAGCAGGGGAATTCATTCCCCGGCGGTTTACCTGCTGCCAAAGGTAAGCCTCAAGTAGTGACTGCCGTTCTTCTAACTCTGCTGCCAGCAGAATTTCTCGGGTGAGGCGATTCTCTATTTCAACAAAATCAGCTAACTCTAAAACGCTAATGGCGACAGCTTCCAAATTGCCATCTAGAAACTCGGCATAGGCGGCGCGACGTTGAATTTTACCGCTGGTCGTTTTCGGAATGCTTCCCGGCTTAATCAGCACTACTCCATAAACTTGCACTTCATATTCTTGAGCAATGCTGGAGCGGATGGCGCTGATAATTTCCTCGGTATTATCCGGCGCTTTGCGAGATTGTAATTCTTGCACGATAACGAGCTGTTCTTCGCCTGCGACTTCCACCGAGAATGCCGCGATCGCCCCCTGCCGCAAACTGGGATGGCTGCGCTCTGCTGTTCTTTCTATATCTTGGGGGTAAAGATTGCGACCTCGGATGATAATCAAATCTTTGAGTCGCCCTGTAATAAACAGTTCTCGATCGCGTAAAAAGCCTAAATCTCCAGTTCGCAAAAAAGGCCCTTCGCTGGTATCTGAAAGATATGCTTGAAAGGTTTTTTCTGTCTCTTCTGGGCGATTCCAATAGCCTCGCGCAACTGTTTCGCCAGCTACCCAAATTTCTCCGACTTCCTGCGGCTGGCATTGCGTCAGAGATTCGGGATTGACGATCGCAACTTTAGTGCCAAATTCAGGGAAACCGCAGCCGACTAAAGTTCTCGCGCCACGATCGCCTTCCAAAACTTCTACAATCTGATTATTTTCCAGCGCCCCAGCGTCAACAGGTAAGAAAGTTGGTGTTGTCCCGCTGCGAACCGTGGCAATTTTTAGCGTGGTTTCAGCCATTCCGTAAGCAGGACAAAAGGCATCCGCCTGAAAACCGCAGGGCTCAAAAGCTTTGGTAAATCTTTCTAGGGTTTCTTTGTGAATGGGTTCTGCGCCGTTATAGGCCACGCGCCAACTACTCAAGTCGAGCATTTTTTGGCGATCGCCCAAGATTTTGCTTATTTTGCTAGCGCACAAGTCGTAAGCAAAATTTGGCCCGCCGCTGTGGGTAGCTTTGTAGCGCGAAATCGCTTCCAACCAGCACATCGGGTTCTGAATAAACGCCGCTGGCGGCATGAAGTAAGAGGGAATTCCCAGATACAAAGGTTTGAGCAATCCGTCAATTAACCCCATGTCGTGAAAGGGTGGGAGCCACGTTACCGCAACGCTCTCGGAATCGTGGTCAAAGCCTCGGTGAATGTATTCGATGTTGTACAAAACGTTGGCGTGGCTCACCATTACGCCTTTGGGGGTGGAGGTTGAGCCGGAAGTGTACTGAAGATAAGCCACTTCGTCGGGATGGATGGATGGCTGCTGCCACTTTTCGCCGTCATCGGAAAGCTCCTCTGCACTCAGCCAACGCATCGCTTTGAGTTCCGGCGCTTGCTCGCATAGCTGCTCTAAATTTTCCAGGTGTCGCGCGGGAGCGATCGCAACTGTTGCTCCTGCATCTAGGGCGATCGCGCTAATTTTCGCTAAATTCCGCTTCAGCTTCGGCGGATAGAGGGGAACGGCAATAACTTTGGCGTACAAGCATCCAAAAAAGGCGGCGAGATAGTCCAATCCTGGCGGGAAAAGCAGTAAGGCTCGTTCGCCAGTGAACCCCAATGTCTGAAGTCGCACTGCGTGCGATCGGGCGATCGCATCTAACTCTCGATAAGTCAAACTGGCGGTTTCAGTTTTTCCGTCTAACAGAAAAGTATATTTCTGATCTGGTTGGTGTAACGCTCTGTTTTGTAGGAGTTCTACTAAATTTGTACAACTTTCGGTGAGTTGGTTTCCCTTAATGCTTGCGTCACTCATCGATTCTTTTTACCTAATAAATCTTGTTTGCAGTACGCCAACCAGTTCCGCCAAATTCTTTCCACATAGACTTTCTGTGAACAGTTGTCGGCGTTACGAGTCTCCCATCAGCGCGTTTGAGTCTTCAATTCGTGTATTAGCGTTTGTTTTCACGTTTTGTTGTCGATCGCGCTGTTCGGCAATTGCTCCGGGGCGATTTCAGTCCGAGCCAGCTTCGATATCAGCTTCAGGGGCTTCACGGCTATCGACTTTAAGTATACTAGGCTAGATGATATTTATTGTCAAGAGTCGTTGGCAAGTTTGTTGACTCCTATGGTTTTGTATATGACAATCTTTTCTAACTATTGCCATAGCATTTTAGGCGATCGTTTGTCTAGCCCTGACAAGCAATCATAATAGGCAAGTGGTGCCAACCAGAGAGAGGGGTCAGACCCCCTATATAAAAATGAAATTAGTTTTCATTAGTTAACTCTTGACAGATGTAAGTGCTCTGTTATCTAATTAAGTCACTTTCTCATTAAGCGTCCAGCGACTACTTCCTTTAACTGAGCAAGGTGCCAACCGTGGTCGATCGTCCAGAGCGCCACCGGACTGAGGAGTTCGCCCTTATGCGCCTCCTGCATTCCCAGACAAAGGCCGCTAGCGACGGGAGAATCGGCTCGAACTGCGCCCGACAACGAGGTCGTATTTTCCGCAGGTCAGTTTTAGGAGCCAGAGAAGAGCAGCCATGCTCTGACATTGTGTTGTGCAAACAACGCCAACAACATATCCGAAGTTCTATCAATTGTTGATTCAAGAGTAATGAATAGATCGCAGAAATTATTAAGTAGCCTTGGGCTGGCAGGAGTCGTGTCGGCGGTAGTCGCTCAGTCGGCGTGCGCTTCCAACATCGCGCAGGTGACGGCAGTTCGCCTCAACCCCACGTCAGAAGGCATTGAAATCATCCTAGACACTGAAGATGGAAGACCCCTGCAAGTCTTCAGTACCAGCTTTGGCGAAACTTTACAAGCTGATGTCATCACCGCTCAACTGCGACTGCCGGGGGGAAATGAGTTTCGTCAAGACAAGCCGGCTGCGGGAATTGCTTCTGTCACCGTTACTCGTTTAGATAACAACAGCATCCGAATCAAAGTCATTGGCGAGAGGGGTCAACCAGTAGCACGGGTGATTCCTGGTGCTGCGGGTCTGATTCTCAGCTTAAAACCCACCTCGGAGATGACTGCTCGCCCGCCTGCACCGGCTCCTGCAACACAGCGGCCGGGGACACCCGGAGAACCCTTGCCACCGACAGGGCAGCCGGTAGAGATACCCGCAGAACCCTTGCCACCGACAGCGCAGCCACCAGGAACGCCCGGAGAACCCTTACCGCCGACAGCGCAGCCACCAGGAACGCCCGGAGAGCCCTTACCGCCGACAGCGCAGCCACCAGGGACACCCGGAGAACCCTTGCCGCCGACAGCGCAGCCACCAGGGACACCCGGAGAACCCTTGCCGCCGACAGCGCAGCCACCAGGGACGGCACCCCGGCCACCCGCTATAACGCCACAGGTGGGGAGAGACCCGATTGAAATCGTCGTCACTGCAACACGAACCGCAGAAATAGTGACAAACGTGCCGCGCTCTATAACGGTGATAGACTCAGAAGAAATTCAGCAGCAGGCAGGGCCATCGAGAAATATCGGGGAAGCTCTGGCAAATGAGGTTCCCGGTTTTGCGCCCCCGACTCAAAGTACGGCAACTTACGGACAAACTTTGCGGGGTCGCGACGTTTCCGTTCTGATTGACGGCGTGCCACAAACCACTAATCTTCAATCTTTTGGCAGATTTTTTAGAAACATCGATCCCAGCGCGGTCGAACGCATTGAAGTAGTGCGGGGGTCTACGGCAATCTACGGCGCTCAGGCTACAGGTGGCGTGGTTAATATTATTAGTCGCCGGCCAACTGAGGAAAGGCTAACTGCTATTACTGAAGTGGGCGTCAGTAGCGCTTTAACAAACACAGAAGATGCTCTAGGCTTTAACGCTCAGCAAACTATTTCTGGCCGATCGGGCAATTTCGATTTCACCGGCACTGTCTCGCTCTCTAGAACTGGGGCTTTTTATGATGCCCAAGGCGATCGCATTCCCTTTTTTGAACTCGGCGGAGATAGCAGCACCCTCTTCAACGTCCTGGGCAAAGTCGGGGTAGATTTGAGCAGCCAACAGCGGCTGCAACTAACTGTCAATCACTATCGGGAAACCCAAGATCCCAATGTGATCTCAGACTTTAGCGTTGACGATCGGGAAGGACGGCAAAAAGCCCGCGCCATCCGAACCGGAAATTTAGATATCGACGGGGAAACACCGGGAAATAAAAGTACACAGCTCAACCTAACTTACACCAACCAAAACCTTTTTGGCAGCAGCCTTCAAAGTCAAATCTACTATCGAACGAATTCCAATGTAGGCGTTCCTTCAGATTTCCGCACGTCCGAGTTCTATGGTCCGTTTGTCGGCGTTGCTAGTTCGCGAGCCGAGAGCGAACAGATAGGAGGTAGACTGGCGATCACTACTCCTTTGTCCCGTGCCGAAAATCTTCGATTAACTTGGGGTTCTGACTATGTTACTGAAGATAGCAGACAGCGTTTCGACTTGTACGACACGGAGAGATTTGACGCAACTGGTAGTCGGGTTTACCGGAAAATTTCCGAGCGTCCTTTCGTTCCTCCTTACACTTACAACAGCCTTGGCCTTTTCGGTCAATTGGAATGGAATATTGACGATATCGTCATTCTAAGTGGCGGGATACGTCACGAACGCATCGGGTTAGATGTCAATGATTATACCACTTTTAACGATCGCCGGATTGAAGGAGGAGAGCGCAAATTTAACGCCACCCTGTTTAATACAGGGGCTGTGTATAAAATTACTGACAACTTCAACATATTTGGCAACTTTTCTCAAGGTTTCTCAGTTCCAGATTTCGGCCGCATCCTCCGCGAACCCCCCGACAATTTTGTCGGAATTGAATCTTCGTTAGAAGTAACTGAACCGCAAAAAGTCAACAACTACGAAATTGGCATTCGAGGAGGGTGGCAATCCGTGCAAATGTCGCTTGCCGCTTTTTACAATACCTCCGATTTAGGAGTGAGTTTTCAACCAGTTACCAACACAGGCCGCCTGGAACTAATCCGCGCCCCAGAACGCATTTACGGCTTAGAAGGGACTGTGGATTGGCAACCTGGACGAGCATGGTCGCTCGGCGGTACTGCTACTTATATTCAAGGCGAATATGACGACGACAATGGCCGTTCCCTCGCCCTCGATAGCGCCCGAATTCCACCGCTCAAGCTAACAGCTTATCTCGAAAACGAAACTTTGCAGGGATGGAACAATCGGTTACAGTTATTATATTCTGGAAATCGCGATCGGGCCTTCAAAGACGGGTCGGATGGTGGCCCAATTAGCAGCTATCTCACACTGGATTACATCAGTACAATTCAACTGGGAAAAGGGCTGCTACAAGTCAAAGTCGAGAATTTATTGAATAATCAATATTTTCCGGTCCTCTCCCAATACATAGCTGGATTTGGCTCGGACAGCTCTAATTATCCAGGCAGAGGTTTGACTCTCAGTGTTAATTACCGCCTTAACTGGTAATTATTTATCGGCTGGGGATTTCATGCTGATGAAAAAGTTGGGACTTGCGAGGAAAGCGCTGGCCGCCTAACTGTCGCTATCAGGTGTTTTTCTGGTAATGATAACAAGGGTGGCTCTCCCTCTGAGAAACCCTTGTTGCTAGTTACAAATCTACCCCCAAGCTTCGGGGTAACTCTAAAAGCCCTCCGCAAATTTGGGAAGAATACTCTAAAATCCCCAGAAATCTGCGGGGTTGGGGGCGTCTAATTATAACTAGCAACTTGGGTTAGATAATGAGAACAGTTAACGGCTTTGAGAAAAATTTCGAGATGAATTTCCGAAAACTCGCATTCAAACTGCACTTGTATTTGGGGTTGGTGGTAGGAATATTTCTAGCAGGAATTGCTTTAACCGGCAGCTTGCTGGTTTTCGGTCCCGAAATCGAGCGGTTCTTCAATCCCCAACTTCTGCAAGTAATTCCTCAAGCCGAACGGATACCGCTGGAAAATGTCCTGCAAATTGTCGAAAAAGCTTATCCGCAAAATCAAGCTCTTAGTATCTTGCTGCCGCGAGCGGCGAGGGAAGTTTGTCAAGTTTCGATGCTTTCAAAGAGTGAGGAAATAGTTAGTGTTTATGTCAATCCTTACAGCGGAGAAATTAATGGTGCGCGCCTTTGGAAAGAAAGTTTTACAGGTTTTATTTTTACGTTACACGCGGAATTAGCTGGAGGAGAATTAGGTCATCTTGTTGTCGGTATTTGCGGTATAGTAATGCTAGGACTAACTTTTACGGGCTTGGTATTGTGGAGGGGTTGGCGCAATTTGGCTCGCGGATTTTCTATTAATTGGAAAGCTCACTGGCAGCGGACTGTATTTGATTTACATAACGTTTCTGGCATTGTATCGGTCGCTTTTCTCATACTCATCTCCGCTACAGGGACAGCGATAATTTTTTACGCGCCGGTTGAATCGACTCTGTATTGGCTAACGAATGAAAAGCCACAACCAGCATTGACTTCTCATCGCCACTCTAGCAGTTCGAGGCAAAACCTCGATAAAATATTACACCAAGTTAATACCGTTTGGACGGAAGCTAAAACCACTTTTATTTCTCTGCCTTTGACACCTGAAGCAACTTTTCAAGTACGGAAAAAATTTCCCAATGACCCGCACCCAAACGGGGTTAGCACCATTTATCTCGACCAATACAGTGGCGAAATATTGCAGGCTGACAATGTAAATTCAGCTTCTGTAGCAAATCGAATTCTCAACTCGCTTTATCCGCTACATATTGGCAGTTATGGCGGAATTTACTTGCGGCTGGCCCACACGATCGCAGGATTAGCAGCGATCGTACTGTTTGTTACGGGTGTAATGATGTGGCGGCAGCGGCATTTGGCGCAATTTTACCGCAAGGAGGCGAGACAGCAATATGAAGAATTATCTCCCCTTAGCCAGCAATGGCCTTGGTTTTAATGAGAGCGGCGTGCGATTTTATGCGGGTGTCATTCTCCTGCCTAAAAACCCCGACCCTATGAATTTTAAATCCTATTAATCGCGTATTTCATGCAAAAATTTATTCAACTCTGGCTCGGACAAACTGCTTCGATGATTGGCAGCGCTATGTCCGGGTTTGCGCTGACTATTTGGATTTGGGAGTCCACCCATCAAGCGACAGCTTTGGCTTTATTGATGTTTTTTACTCAATTGCCGCGCATCTTGCTCGCTCCGGTTGCTGGCATTCTCGTCGATCGCTGGAATCGAAAATTTTTGATGGCGATCGGTGATGCGGTTGCAGCTCTGTTAACGCTCGCGATCCTATTACTTTATATCAGCCAAAACCTGCAACTATGGCATTTATATGTAGCGGCTGCGATTAACGGAATTTTTGACCAAATTCAGCAGTTAGCTTACTCAGCAGCCATCGCCACAATGATGCCAGAAAAGCATTACAGCCGCGCTAGCAGTTTAAGTTTTTTGGCAACTTACGGCGCGAGTATTATTGCCCCGACGCTGGCGGGGATTCTCTATTCTGCGATTGGGTTGAGCGGGATTTTTACGATCGACCTGGCAACTTTTACAATCGCGATCGCCACCCTAGTATCTGTCAAAATACCCCAGCCCGCGATCGCCTCCAATCGCCAGCCGACTCGCTTTCACCTATTGCAAGAACTCAGCTTCGGATTCCGCTACATCGTCGAGCGTCCCAGCCTGCTTGCCTTGCTGGTGTCCGTTTCGTTATTCTGGTTCGCTCACGACCTCGGCGGAGCCCTCTACTCACCGATGATTCTGGCACGCACCGGCAACAATGCCAGAATCCTAGGTACTATCCTTTCAGCCGCCGGCGCCGGGGGCGTTTTAGGAGCATCGATCGTCAGTATTTGGGGCGGTCCCAAACGCCGAATCCGAGGCTTTCTGCTCGGCATGGCAGGCGCGGGCTTGAGTAAAATAGTCTTTGCTTTCGGTCAGGCGCTTTCCATCTGGATTCCCGCTCAATTTTGTTCGTCTTTCAATTTCCCCATCCTCGGCAGTTCCAACGAGGCGATGTGGTTGGCGAAAGTCCCGCCAGAATTACAGGGGCGCGTTTTTGCTACCAGAGCAGTTATCGTGCAATTGGCGTCAGCGATCGGTTTATTGATCGCAGGGCCACTTGCCGATCGCGTCTTTGAACCCGCTATGCAACCGGGAGGTTTTTTAGCAGCTATTTTTGGCGGAATTATCGGGACAGGTGCCGGTGCTGGCATGGCTTTGTTATACGCTATCTGCGCGCTGGGCTTATTGCTCGTTGCAGTCGGTGGGTATGCTTGCCGACTGCTGCGCGATGCCTAAAGGGAAAACGGAGAGAGGTCTTTTAACTTCTTCCCTCTTCCCTCTTCCCTCTTCCCTCTTCCTTCTTCCCTCTTCCTTTTTCCTTCTTCCTTCTTCCTTCTTCCTTCTTCCTTCTCCTAGAGTTTCTGGCGCGAACTCAGGTGAGCTTCAATTTCCGATCGCGATCGCCATACGGGGCGCAATTCCTTGCGAGCAAAGAGCTGCGACTGATCGCCTGCGTGGGCCGAACCAGGTTGAGTGGCGTTGCCGTAACTGTTTAGCGCCATCGCTTTGACCGGATTCGAGAACTCAATCGCAGCGACAAAAGAATCGCCCGCAACCGCTTGAAAGCGATCGTCTTTCCCTGGAGCGAACCATACTGAGCGAAATACACCCAAAGCAGCGTCAGCTCCATTTGCCGGCAGATTCGCCTCCCCAGGCAATCGGAATACTTCCCCCCATGCCACATCTAACGCGCCATAAGTTACCTCAACTTTGGTTGCTGTCGCTTCCAGCACCCGCACCGCCTCGGCAGGATTTGCCAACCCGTCTGGCGTCGTTAGCGGCGCATCTTCGCTCCAAGGTTTGGCGAATAACCGATCGGCATCCATCGCTTGTTTCCAAAAGGCAAACAGCACCGCACCGCGACTGTCAGCATCGACTTTGCGATCCCAAGTGGCGAGAACTTCCGCAGCGCGGCGCGCTTGAGCACTGCCTTGCCGTGCGACGGGAATTAAATCGTCGAGGAGGCGATCGGCGAGTTCTACCTGAGTGGAATGTTTGTATTGCATCAATTCATCGAAAGAGATTTTTTCATCTTCTAAGAGCATTTTTGCCGATCGCTGCGATCGCAAGCTCATCGGGCCGCGCGGTGCCATGTAGGCGGGATAATTATCCGGTGCGATCGCACTGGGAAACGTCGTTGTCCAAGGCGGATCGTTGGTATTTTGCAACCAACCGCTGGGCGGATCGACAACGCGCGGCAAGTCCGCATAGGGATGATTTTTGCTCCACAAAGTCTCTGATGTATTGCCTGGGATCGTGCCTGACCAGTATTTAAAATCTCCATTTTTGCGTATGGGGACTTGACCGTTAAACAAGTGCATGATATGCCCCTCACGATCGGCATACATGACGGTAAACATGGGAATTTCCAAGCGCTTTAAAGCGGCTTCAAATTCAGAAAAATTCTTGGATCGTGCCATATCCCACCACTGCTGAAGGGCTGCTGGTTTATCGAGTCCGACAACGCGCAGGGCGATCGCCTTGCCCTGTTTTTCTGTGAGAATCGGCCCGTGAACAGAACGCCGCACTACAAGAGATTCCGATCGCAAATTCCCATTCTTTTCTTTCACTTTTAAAACCTTCTCTTCCCTGTCAAAATTTCGGATTTTGCCATCGAAGCGATAGCCATCGTTAGCGAGGGGCAATTCGTAGGCATCCCAGCCATCGTGAGTGTTGACAGTATGAGTCCATCCCAAGTTGTCATTAAAGGCGATCGTTAATACTGGAAATCCGACGAGAGTCGCTCCGTAAGCGTTAATTTCTGGGGCAACCAGTTGTGCTTCGTACCATAAATATAAATCCGACCAAGGAAGGTGAGGATTTGCCAATAGCATGGCATTGCCGCTTTGAGAATGGGAAGGAGCGATCGCCCAACCATTAGAGCCTTTGGGGGTGTCATTTTCAGCGAGATCTTCAACGCGTTCTGGATCGACTACAAAAGTAAAATTGATGACGCGTTGCGCGTGTGCCAATACATCTACCGGTTTGAGGGGCAATGTTACCTTTAATTCTTCGGTGAGCGCCTCTGGGTGTTCTTTTGCATAGGCATTCATTCCGCCAACAAAAGCATCGATATAGTTGCGAAAAATGGGATTTTGTGATTCATACCACAAATTGGCGCGATTAGGAATTCCCATAGTTTGCACCCAGCGATCGGATTCCAGATAATCTTCGCCCCAAAATTCGGCAGCTTGCCCGCGAGCTTGCCCGTAAAGACGCAAAATCAGATTACCGTGACTTTGCATCTGCGCCCACCCGAAAGCGTAGAAAAGGCTTTTAGTATTCTCTCCGTAAATGTGTGGAATTCCATAGGTATCCCAAAGAATTTGAGTACCGGTTTGAGGGGCGGCTTGAACCCAATTATTGAGGAGCAAAACTAAGATAAAACTCATTAATAACGAGACAATCCGCTGGCCTTGTTTTTTTAGTTGTATAAACACGGGAAATTAATTTGCTAGGGTTAAACTTAGACATTGCAGCCTTTTCAACAAGCTGCACGAACAAAACGCCGAGTATTTAAATCTCTTTTATGGAGAACAAGAGAAAAAATTATACCAAATCCGATACCCCAAAACGTAACCTCTCTACGTGTATAGCAATCCTAAATTAGTCGTAAATTTTTTAGCCCACCCCAACCCTCCCCGAACCCGCTGGGAGTCCGTAAGAAATTCACAAATGATGCGAGGATTGCTATACACATAGATCTGCCGTAAAAAAAAATAACTCTTCTTCGAGAAATCCAGAAAATCCGAAAAAACACCCTATGTAAATCGGATGTGAAATTAAAAGCCCTCCCCTACCCTCACCAAATTGAAAAGCGCTATCAAACGCAGGTGTGCCGACTGTAAAACACATTATGTCATTGGTGAGGAGGGGAGGAAACAAGTAGGGAGAGATAGGTTATAAGGTTATTTTTGAAGCTGCCCTTGTTGCCAATTTCCCTCTACCTTCGTTCCGTCTGCATAGATGTACGAACCTTGACCGTGTTTTTGTCCCTTGAGGAATTCACCTTGATAACGATCGCCATTGGCGTAAATGCAGCTACCTTTGCCACTGAACTGACCCTCGCTAAATTCGCCTTCGCAGCGATCGCCATTCGCAAAAACGTAAACTCCTTTCCCGCTCATTTTACCCTTGACAAAAGTGCCTTTATAGCTATTTCCATTGGCGAACTCACGGACACCTTCACCACTAAATTCTCCATTCTCAAACAACCCTTGATAACGTCCCCCTTCTTTAAAAGTAAACAACCCCTGACCTTGAGTGTTGCCCTTCACAAACTCTCCTTCATAGCGGTTGCCGTTCGGATATTCGCGAACCCCTTTACCGTGAAATTGCCCTTCACTAAATTGCCCCTCATAACGGCCTCCTTCAGCAAAGGTATAAATTCCCTGCCCGTGAGGTAGATTATTCAGCAACTCTCCTTCGTAGCGGTTCTTATTAGCATATTGACAGACGCCTTTGCCGTTAACTTTTCCTTCTTTAATATCTCCTTCGCAACGAGTGCCATTACTGAACGTAAAAGCCCCTCGACCGCTGGGGGAACTATTGGTAAAAGAGCCTTCATAACGAATGCCGTTAGTTGAGGTAAAAGTTCCTGTACCATCGAACTCACCGTTTTTAAAACTCCCTTCGTAGCGGTTGCCGTTAGCAAATTCGCGGACACCTTGACCGTTGAATTCACCCAAGGCAAATTCTCCTTGGTATTTACCTCCTTCTTTAAAGGTATAAATGCCTTGACCGTGAGGTTGGCCGTTGAGAAATTGACCTTCGTAGCGATCGCCGTTGGCATATTGACAGATGCTGGGGCCGCTGAGTTTTCCATCACTCAATTCTCCCTCGCAACGTCCGCCATCGGGTAAAGTAATTACTCCTGCCATTGCGCTGTGAGGGTTGGCAAACAACAGAGCCATTCCCAAGTTGGAACCAAGTAATAGAGCGAGTCCAACTCGCTGAAGTTTACTTAATATGATTGCTGACGACATTACCAAATTCATAATTCACAAAAAATTCAACTTTTAACTTTGCTATTCCTGGGACGGTGCTATACAATTCCCAGCCACATTGCTAGAGGCTCAAAAAAATCCCTAGTCATTGAGCCGGAAGGTAATGGATGCTGTTTTTCCTTGGATGCCAGTCTCTGATGAGGCAAATTTCCATTTTTCTACTGTTTTAATCGCTGCGCTATCGAAGTCTTCGTGATTGCTCGAAGTCAAGATCGCGATGTTGAATGCCTTACCGTTGGGGTCAACGTCAAACATGACTTCCACTCGGCCTTCCCGCCCTTGTTTTCTGGCTGCGCTCGGATATTCAGGTTTACCGCAGCTAATGCAAGTGCCGGGAGCCGGGCCTTTCGGGCGCGAAGGACTCCCCCCTCTTCCTGGATTTGTCGGTTTTGGCACCGACCCCGAACCGCTGCCAAATGGCCCTGACGAACCCCCGCCACCATTTCCACCTCCACCGGGTGATGAGTTCGACGCATTTCCTCCAGGGCCTCCACCTCCAGGGCTACCAGATGAGGCGAGGTTTCCTAAACCTCCGCTCGCATTTCCAGAATTGCCGCCGCCTCCTGGCCTAGTAGCTGTGACTGGCGAACCAGCCCCAGGCGTTCGGGGCGATCGCCCCGAACCAGCCGCAAATGGCTCTGAGGAAGGTATGTCGCCATTTTCGCTGGCACCGGATGGTGAATTCGACGCACTTCCTCCGGGGCTATCAGAGGAGGCGAGGTTTCCTACATCCCCGATCGCATTTCCAGAATTGCCACCGCCTCCGGGCCTAGTAGCTGTGACTGGCGACCCAGCCCCGGGCGATCGCTGTATGGGCCCGGAAGAAGGATTTAATGGCTCTGAGGAAGGCTCCCCACTACCCGCCGAAGCAGATGAGGAGAGCGGGTTATTTTTTTCAGGGCTGTCGGAGGAGTTGGGATTTCCAGCATCTTTTGTAAAGTCTGGGAGACTCCCAGCACCCTTGGGGCGGGAGGAGATAACGGGTGGTTCGCTTTTTGGAGGCTCGGGCGAGGGGGTTTCGGGTTCCTCGGCGATCGGGGTTTTAGGAGTTTCTGGGGAATTGAAATCCTGTTGAGGTGCGGGGGAAGGCTCGATAGGATCTGGTGGCGAAGTTTCCGTTAAGGGCAGCTCTTTCTTAATCTCTGGTGGTGGCGTTACCGCTACCGGTTGCTCCTTGGGAATCGGTGGTGGCGTTGCCGCTATCGGTGGCTCCTCTGGAATCGGCGGGGGCGTTGCAGCTACCGGTGGCTCCTCTGGAATCGGTGGTGGCGTTGCAGCTACCGGTGGCTCCTCTGGAATCGGCGGAGGCGTTGCCGCTACCGGTGACTCCTCTGGGGGAGTTGGCTCTGGTGGCGGTTCTGGTTTGAACGTCTCAGGCGGGGGAGATACCTTTTCTTCAAGAGCCTTCTCTGGCTGGGTTTCCTCTACTTTGGGCTCATCAAGCATAACAACTTCAATGGGTTCATCTGCAAATTCAGCAGGTTTGACCAACTTGAGGCTCAACGGTAGCGCGACACCGTGCAGTAAGGTTGAGGCTAACAGACTGAGCGCCAGAACTTTTTTGAGACCTTCTTCTTGTTGTTGTCTTTGCGTCGCCGAAACATTTGAAAAACTCATGCCTTATCAATCTCCTTTATGGATGGGTTGGCAACATCCTCGCTGGCTCTCCCACATCACCCGAAACAAGCTACCAACTGCCGCTTGAGCTTGCTATCAATGATGAACCTACCCATCCTATAAGAAGACTGTCACCCTGTTCAAGACTCTTGCAATTAATTTTCATTATTTTATTTTGATATAGCGAGTAGACGCTACCAATCAGCATTTCCTTTGCGTGCGCCTACGTCGCTCTCGTGGGTGCTGTCAATGTTCTGATTCTGGCAGGGCAAGGTTCCACAATGCCTTAAATACAATACTTTAGCCCGTAATCTACCAATAAATTTCAATATTCTCAAGCTTTTCAGAGAAGCTGGTTACATAATAATCACAAATAATTAATACTATTTTTATAAGCAAATGTTATTTAAAATCGTGGATGATGGCTTGACAAACACTGAATTTTGTGGAAACCTAGTTGAAAATCTTTTAAATTATTGAAGATTATTGTCAAGTCCTAACGCAAATCTTTAGCAAGCAAGCACTGGGAGAAAAATCGGTCGAGATCGCAGTAGAAGCATTTTGGGTAAAGACGAAGATAGTCACATACAGGTAGTGCGTTTGTGCGATCGCGATCGCGCTTGAGTCAAACAATTCGCAGTCTGAATCACTTATACCGACTTGACGTAGAAACTCTACCAGCCTTCGATCGGGCTAATTGCACCATTAGGCAGCTTGCGATCATTCAACAGAGCTAGCGAGAGTACAAACCAATGGATAGTCTCATTTACATTTTTAAGGCCGCAGGCATTGTTGCTTGGCCGCTGTTTGCCTCATCAATCGCAGCAGTAGCGCTGATCATAGAGCGTCTTGCCTTTTGGTTTAGGGTAAATCGGCGGCAGCGGCGAGTGGTGCGGGAAGTGCTACAGATATACAGTCAAAACCCCGATTCCGCCATCAAAAAGTTACAAGTAAACGGCGATTTGCCCCTAGCCCGGATTTTTTTAGAAGCTTTAGAATTAGACTCGCCCAACATCGAAGAATTTCGTTTGGCCCTAGAGAGTGGCGCTCAGGCAGAAATCCCCATCCTGAAGCGATTCAATACAATATTTGATACCATTATCAGCCTTTCCCCGTTATTTGGGTTGCTCGGAACTGTTTTGGGGTTAATTACTACCTTTGGTTCCCTCAAACTGGGGGATGCCACGGGCACCAATGCCGCAGGTGTTACCGCTGGGATTAGCGAAGCCCTCATCTCTACGGCACTGGGGTTAGTGGTGGCAATTTTTACGCTCCTATTTGCCAATATGTTTCGCGGGTTTTACTTACAGCAGATAGCTTATATTCAGGAAGCCGGAGGCCAGCTAGAGTTATTGTACCGTCACCGCTACGAAAAACTACCAAGAGAATCTAACTATGCGTCTACCCGATGAACCTGATAATATTCCCCAGATCAACATCGTGCCAATGATTGATGTAGTCTTCGCCATATTGACATTTCTAATTGTTTCCTCTTTGTCTTTATCCAAATCCCAGGGTTTGCCCGTAAATTTACCGAAAGCATCAACGTCTCAAGTTCAGGACTCGCCTGCTAAAGTTACCGTCACCATTGATGCTCAGGGAAAATTAATGGTTGATAAAAAGTTAGTCAACTTAGACCAGATCGAGAGTAGGGTGCGACAGGTGATAGGGTCAAATCCGAACTCATTAATTGTGCTGAATGCCGATAAAAGCGTCTATCACGGAAATGTTGTGGAAGTTATGGATATATTACGCCGAATTAAGGGAGCTAAGTTAGGGATTGCTACCAGAAAGTAGAGAGCTACAGCATCTTCCATTTATATGTGGGACACTAAATTCAGTAGATAAGCGGAAGAAATGAAACCTTATTTGAGGTAGACGAGTGAAAAAATAGTTAAAGCATATCAACAAGGTGATACATCAATTAGGGAAGTAGCGGCCAGATTTGATGTGAGTAAAGTCTTTGTCCAGAAACTCTTGAAATAAAAACAAATTACTGGTCATCTTCAACCAAAAAAAACATGGTGGAAGTATGAAAAGAGTCTTACACTCGCACAAGGCTCAATTGTCTCTTCTCTGATGATGGAAAAGTATCCAGATTGTACTCTTTCAGAATACTGTGAATATTGGCGAGAGCGCCGGAAACAATCTGTGAGTCCTAGTAGGATCGTCTGGTTGAAAATTACTTGGTCTGCGGTTGAGAAGTAGTTGCTGAAGTTCGATAGTTAGCGGCACCGTCCGCTCTTTTTTGCGCTTGGCTGCTTTACCCTTGTATCTTTTAACCGTTTCCCCGATCCACATCCGATCGCACTGCTTCGTGAAACTTACCTAAACTTGTCTAAAATCATCTTTAGACACAATCCGAGTTCACTTCCTACGCTGTTGGGTAGACGGCTAATCCCAAGATAAGTAGGCTATCCGCCTGGCTGCCAGGGGTTCCCAATTTAAAATCCCACATTCCGCAGATATTCAAGCAGAGGTAAAGGAAGATAGATTCGGCAACAATAAACTCCCAAACGATTGCCGTGCAATCGTTTGGGAGTTTTTAGTGTATAATAGATTTCTGCTGTAAAGCAACTCTAAAAATCATGAACCAGCCATTATCAGGGATAAATATCGTAAATTTAGACCACTTGGGAATAGTAGGGGGGATAATAGATGAGATGGAATTGGTAGAAGAAGTCAACAAAAAAGTGGGTATCAAAACCAAAGAAACAGTCAGCCCCGGACAAGTAATGGGTAGTGCTAAACAAGTAATGATGCATTATAATGATGGATGAAATACCAGATTGCACCGATATGGTTGTCTAATGAC